>JAAZEL010000021.1 GCA_012512325.1 Candidatus Fermentithermobacillaceae bacterium
ATGAAAGACAGCAGATCGTCTCTGGCTGTACCTGGGTCGACATTCCACGATGAGGTAATGGCTTTTACTGCATCTTCAACTGAGCATTTCCCATCGTAGAGTGACCATATCAATGCTCCAACGTCGTTGGTTTTCTTCAGGGCACCGTTCTTGGGATTGAACAGGTACAACTCACCGTCGACTGTTTCGCTGATAACTGAAGGGTCTTGACATGGCATGGTATCTATGTCATGCATTATCATCACCTCTCCAAAGGCTTGACGAGATGGCACGGGCTGCAGTGGAGCACAGCGGTGGTTCTGTGGGAACGTTCAAGCCGCTGTCCTACGAGGACGTGCTTAGCATCTACAAGGCGGCTTCGTAAGCGGGTGCGGCGATAACAGGTAACGTCATATCCCGGCCCGCCTTATGCGGGACGGGCCGGAGACTCATCCAAGGTCGCGACGGGCAAAGCCGGATGACGGGGTGCCAGGATACCGGTGCTTTAGTTGTGACTCATGAATGAAGGCGGGCTGGAATCCAGCCCGCTTCTTCTTACCACGACCTTGGAAGTACTCGTGCTATAGCGCAAAGGGCCAATGCCTCTAATATCCCAGTTTTTCTCCTACGATGACCACCAGGAACTTGTCTTTTCCGCCGGGTTTGGCCGAGAGGATGGTGGTGCAGGCGAATAGCTTGGCTTTTTCCTCCTCGGAGATTGTATCGTCGATCTCCCGGCCAAGCCGCTTGTAGTTGATAGGCCCGGCGTAATTCCAGATGCGTGCCAGACCCTGGTCTACATCATCTACGATCTTGTTGTAGCCGCACACAATGATCGTAGTCTTGGGGCCGAACATCATGGATGCTACCCGGTTACCGAAGCCGTCAATATTGATGAGGGCGCCCTTCATGGTCACGGCGTTGGTGCTGGAGAGAAACACATCAGCGACGATCTGACTATAGCGTGTTCTGGCCCTCCCCTCAGGGCTTAAGGACTGGTCCCAGTGATCGAATACCTTGCAACCTTTCTGCTTGAGTGCCTCAGGGAGCCCCAGTTCGCGGACGGTGACCGAGCCCCCAAGCCCAACCGTGGCCCCTTCGGGGATGGCCTCGAGTACGGTTTTTAGTGCTTCCCTTCTGGTTGCCGCGTAGACTACGGTAAAGCCCACCTTGTTAAGGGCCTCAACGCAAGCCATCGCTCTTTTCGTGTTAAACCACGCTTCAGGAGAAAGCGCCTTGTTGTCTGCCATGGCTGTGTACAACTCCCCTTTCTTGTTTCATATGATACCTGACTGCTCAAAGGATGATGCCGTGGCCTACTGATTGTATGCGGCCGAATCCCAAAACCAAAGTACCATTGGCGCCAAGAAAACTGGGCGCGCAAGGACAAGCCGCCCTTGCAATCGGAGAGTGTTTCCACGAAAACACCGGCGTTCCCTGCTGAGCAATTCCTATCTGATAGCAACACCCGCTTTATCTGACAACCTTGATGAGCTGCACCTGCCCAGGACAGACAGCAGTGTCCTCAGGCTATTCAGGAGACTTGAGCACTTCCTTTTCGATGACCCGCACGAACCTTGCCAGATTTATCCCTTCGCTTGAAGGGTGGAGCTTTACTACGTAGTCAAAGCGTACTGGAGGCGGAGGCTCAGCTTGCCTCTGAACAGGCGCCGAACAACGGCGATGGACAGTATCAACACAGAGGAAGCGACAGTGGTGGAGAGCACCTCATTTCACCCTTTCCATCTTGTCCAAGATGGCCCGCAGCTCTTCTAACTCGCGCCTGGAGAGGCTCTTTTGTTCGACCAGAGTGTTTACCATCAAACCAAGGCTGCCGTTGTAAAGCCTGGCAAGGAGACTCTCAGTTTCAGCCAGAACAGCCTCCGATCTTGGAATGGCGGGGTAGTACTCACGCGCTTTTTCGCCCTCCTTAACACGCAAGAGACCTTTGGCGGTCATCCGCTTTACGAGAGTCTTTGTGGTGCTTTTTGTCCAGCCGGTTTGTTCCTCCATCGCTTTCGCTATCTGTGTAACCGTCATGGGTGCCTTCTCCCAGAGGAACTCCATGATCGCCCACTCGCTGTTCGGTATACTTATCTCGTTCTTTTTCACTGCTGCGGTCACCTCGCTAGGGTTACAGGTGTAATCCTATCATATCAAGAAGGGTGACAGGTGTCAACCATATGTGGGCTGTAGACCGAGTATAGTGGGGTGGTCGAAGCAGGTTAGGAGGGGGTCGTTCTGCCGCGCAGCACGGTTAGGGCTTTTTTTGGCGTTGGGCTAGGATTCTCGTCCCTGAAGCTTCTGTACTAGTCTCTCCAGCGCAATCAGGTTATGTTCCCACTTCAAGTACTCTTTCGCTTCTGTATATGAACACCATTTGTACTGCTCATGTTCATCTGACAGTCTGATGTCAAGGATATCTTCAACCTCAACGGCAAAACAAAAATCCTGCATGTCCATTAAGACACCGTTTTTCGTTTCTTTGTACGTGAACGAATATTTCAGATCGATGATCGATTTGACGTGCTCTATTCCGGTTTCCTCTCTAACCTTCCTCAACACGGCTTCCACCA
>JAAZEL010000022.1 GCA_012512325.1 Candidatus Fermentithermobacillaceae bacterium
GATCATAGCCATATGCCAAGCTGTCCCCGGTACTGCGGCTGCCATCGATAAGATCCGGCAGACCAGGGATGACATCATCATCGTAGCGGTGAGTCCCCACGAAGACCCGGCCATGATGGACAAGAAGACCGATCTGGCTTTGGATGTGAATAACCTGGCCAGGGGTGCCGCAATCGTAAGGCTGGCAAATGCCATGGGTGCCACCAAGCTGCTCCACTATTCGTTCCCAAGGCACATGTCCATGGAACTCCTTGCCAAGCGGCGTGAACAGATGGAAGAAGAATGCGAAAGACTGGGCATGGAGTTCATCTTCGTAACGGCGCCTGACCCCACGGGGCCCGACGGCATCCCCGGTGCCCAGAAGTTCATCCTGGAGGATGTGCCCAGGCAGGTTGAGCAGCATGGCAAGGACATCGCAGTGTTCAGCACAAACTGCGGTATGCAGGAACCTCTCATAGCCGCAGCGCTGGAACACGGAGCGATCTTCGCCGAGCAATGCTGCCCAAGCCCCACCCATGGCTATCCGGCAGCCCTCGGCCTGGATGTGAGCGGGATTGCAGGGGATATGCCCAAGATCGTTGCCGCAATTGAGGAAAAAATCATCGAGAAGGGGGGCGCAGGGCGCTTTGCCACCTGGCCGGTGCCCATCAACATGGCCCTGTTGAGAGCCGGCATTGAGTTAGCCATTGAGGCCCTGGAAGGCAAGGCTGAACTCACAAATATTGACGATCTCACTCGGGTGCTCGAACAGGAGACGGGCGTATCCGTGGATATCCAGCGCTACAGCGAAGACGGCAACCTGTTCCTTGCCCTCGTCAGTTCTGTGGTTTTCGGTCTGGATCAGTGAAGACCCAGGGGAGACAGCCCTGACGGTTACGGCCTGATCGACGGCCCTGAGGGCTTCTCCCCGGTCTTGCTTTGTGAGTCGGGAGTTGAGGCGCCGATGTGCGGTTATGTCTTGGAAATGTACGGCATCACGAAAGACTACTACGGTAACCGTGTGCTGAACGACGTTATCCTGAAGGTTCGACCCGGGGAAATCCACGGGATTGTGGGCGAAAACGGTGCCGGCAAGAGCACCCTCATGAACATATTGTTCGGAATGCCCGTTATCTACAACACCGGCGGTTTCCAAGGGAAAATCCGCTTCTGCGGGGTTGAAACGGCATTCGCGTCCCCCAGGCAAGCGCTGGAGTCGGGGATAGGCATGGTACACCAGGAGTTCATGCTCATTCCCGGGTTTACCGTTGCAGAAAACATCAAACTCAACCGAGAACCTTTGAAGTCCACCTGGCTTGCCAAACTTGCCGGGGGGCGCATGAACAGACTGGACTGGCCTAAGATTATCTCGGATTCCAAAGCCGCTCTTAACACGGTTGGCCTTGGAATTGACGAAATGCTTCCGGTTGCGGGTTTGCCTGTGGGTTACATGCAGTTTGTGGAAATAGCCAGGGAAGTGGACAAGCAAGGGGTAAAGCTCCTGGTATTCGATGAGCCCACCGCCTTGCTTACAGAAGCTGAGTCGGAGCAGCTTATGTCTTCAGTGAGGAAGATCTCAGATTCAGGAGTGGCAGTCATATTCATTTCCCACAGACTCGACGAAGTGCTCAGGCTGTGCGACAAGATCACGGTGATGAGGGATGGGGAAGTGGTTGCGTCCATGGGTGCTTCCGACCCAGGCGCTACCATACACAGGATTGCCGAGCTGATGGTAGGCCGGGAGGTAGTGCGTCCCAGCTACCCAAAGAGAACCACAGACCCCGGCGATGACGACATAATCCTGAGTATCCAGGACCTCATGGTTGATATGCCGGGGGAAGAAGTGCATGGAATCACCCTGAGTGTCCGGCGGGGAGAAATCCTGGGGATCGGCGGGCTTGCCGGCCAGGGCAAGATAGGTATCAGCAACGGAGTCATGGGCGTATACCCTGCCCAGGGGCGGGTGATAAAGGACGGTACCGAAATCCCCCTCAATAACCCCGCTGAAGCCTACAGGCAGAAACTGGCCTTTCTGTCTGAAGACCGCAAGAACGTTGGGCTCATCCTTGACCGGTCGGTTGAGAACAACATAACCGTTGCTGCTACCCTGGTGAAATCCATGTTCCAGAAAACCCTTGGCATAGGACGGATGGGGATCAGGATACGCGACAAGAAGAGCGCCCGCAAGTTCTCAGAGGAGATGATCCGGGACCTGGACATCAGGTGTACCGGGCCAAGCCAGCTTGTAAGGCGGCTCAGCGGCGGAAACCAGCAAAAGGTCTGCATCGCCAGGGCCCTGGCCTTGGAACCTGAGATCCTGCTTGTGTCTGAACCCACACGGGGGATAGACGTAGGGGCCAAACAGAGAATATTGGACCTGCTTGTGAACCTCAACAGGGAAAAAGGGATGACAATAATCCTCACCAGCAGTGAACTGGCGGAGCTCAGACAGGTGTGCGACAGGATCGCCGTGATATACGGTGGACGCCTGGTAGATATACTTTCGCCCGATGATTCAAATGCCAGGTTTGGTATGGCCATGTCCGGAAGGAGGGCAGAGGCGAGTGAACTTACACGGCGACCGACAGCAAGTTGACCCGGGGAACCCCATGTTGCGCACGGGACTCCGCATGATATCGCGGATACTCAATGCAGTGGGGCTCCCAAGGCTTATAGTAGGTGGTTTCGTGGTTGCCCTCTTTGTTCTGGGGAGAATAATGGATCTGCCCCTGCAAAACCTGTTGACCAACTCCATCAGCAGGTTTGGGATGAACGCTGTTATGGTCTTAGCCATGGTTCCGGCAATCCAGTGTGGCATAGGCCCCAACTTCGGCCTGCCCATCGGGTTGCTCGCGGGCCTGATAGGCATGGTTTCAGCCCTGGAGCTAGGCTTCAGCGGGTTTCAGGGGCTTATGCTGTCTATGGCCATGGGAGCCGGCCTAGGCGCATTGCTTGGGATTGGGTACGGGTTGTTTCTCAACAGAGTTAAGGGCCAGGAAATGATGGTGGGGACATACGCCGGATTTGCGGCTGTGTCCTTGATGTGCATTTCGTGGCTCATGTTGCCGTTCAAGAATCCTGAGCTCATTTGGGTATTGGGCGGAAAGGGCCTCAGGATGACCATAAGCCTTAGCGACTCCTTTGGCCATGTCCTTGACAAGCTGTTGAGCTTCAAAATAGGTGGCCTTGTAATCCCCACCGGCTTGTTGGGGGTTGTGTTCGCCTTGGCTGCTGCCTACAAGCTGTTCGAGATGACCAAGTTAGGGATGGCGATGAACCTGGCAGGACAAAACGAGCGCTTCGCCCGTGCCGCCGGAATCGACTGCGACAGGATGAGAGTGGTGGGGAGTGGGATTTCCACAGCTTTGGGTGCAATCGGGATAGTCGTGTACGCCCAGAGTTACGGGTTTATCCAGCTGTATACCGCCCCGCTGCTCATGGCTTTCCCGGCAGTGGCCTCAGTGTTGATAGGCGGTGCGACCCCCAAGGAAGCGTCAGTGTCAAATGCATTGATAGGCACCCTGCTCTTCCAGTCCCTCCTGGCCACCACAGTGCCTGTGGCCCAAAGCGTGATAGGCGGGGATATCAGCGAAATCGTGCGGTTGATCGTTTCTAACGGGATGGTGCTCTATGCGTTAACCAGGGGGCGCGGAGGTGATGCAGCCGATGGGTAAAGCGCCCATGCCTATGGATAAAGACCGGGAGTGTGAGGTCTTAGGGCAAGGTTTTAAGCGAGGGCTAAAGGACAGCCTGAAGTACGACTTAGGCAATGCCTTAAGGAACGACTTAAGCAACGCCATGAGGAACTTCCTGGTACAGAACATCGTGCCGATAACGTTCGTTATCGTCTGTCTCTTGGCCGTGAGGTGGAGCGGCAAGCCCCTGGCCTTCCTTTTGCAAGAAGTGGTGTTCAGGCTGAGCCGCAACTCGTTCCTTGTGCTGTCTTTGGTTGTCCCGGTCATGGCCGGGTTGGGGCTCAACTTCGGGCTTGTGATCGGCGCCATGGCGGGCCAAGCCGGACTCATCTTTGTGGCGGCCAAGCAGATTCCAGGCATATTGGGGCTCCTCACGGCGTGCCTGGTGGCTCTGCCTCTTGCCCTGGGGTTGGGCTACATGATCGGCAAAATCATGAACATGGCAAAGGGCAGAGAGATGATTGCCGGGATGATCCTGGGCTTCTTCATGAACGGGGTCTACCAACTGGTGTTCTTGTTCGGTATCGGCACCGTAATCCCGTTTTCCAACAAGGATATGATGCTGCCCAGCGGCATCGGCTTGCGGAATACAGTGGAGCTTGTATCGGTCAAGTGGGTCCTCGATGAACTGCTCATGGTGAGGATCGGGTCCGTCCGGGTTCCCCTTGCCACTCTGGGGCTCAGCGCTGTGCTGGGAGCGCTAATCACCTGGCTCTACAGGACTAAGCTCGGCCAGGACATAAGGGCAATAGGCCAGGACATGAGGGTGAGCCAGGTTGCAGGCATCCAGGTGGACAGGACCAGAATTGTTGCCATGATGATTTCAACCGTGCTGGGCGCCTTTGGCCAGATTATCTTCCTGCAAGACATCGGTACCCTGAATGTGTACGACAGCCACGGGCAAATAGCCACTTTTGCCATTGCGGCTATACTCGTGGGCGGGGCTACCGTCTCCAGGGCAACCGTGGGGCAGGCTCTCTTGGGCACCTTCTTGTTTCACCTGCTTTTCATCGTATCTCCCTACGCGGGGCAAAACCTGCTTGGGAGTGCCCAGGTGGGTGAGTATTTCCGTGTTTTTGTGGCATATGGGATTATCGCTGTGAGCCTCGCCCTCCATTCGATGCAGCAGGCGAGGGCTCAGGCAGGGCTGAAGCGCTAAGACGTGTCTAAGTGTCAGCTTGGTGTGGGCTGGTGAGGCCAGGAGCAGATTGGCGTCGTATTCCCTGGAATGCCGGCGCGGGGTCATCGGTTTCCAATGCCCCGTGGCCGGCTCTATGTTTGGTGTGGTTCCGGAAGAGATGGAGAGCATCGGTTTGCAAGGCCCCGCCATCGGGAGCCTTTGGAACCGTCCCCTGTTCGTGCATCAGTCAAAGAACCGCTGCACAGGGGGCCTAATCCGAGCTTGGAACCGCCCTGCGTTTCGATATCTCCTTGGGACGGGGGCTGGGTCTACTCCGGCGATTGGGGCGGTGAAGGTCATCTTATCGAAATTCATGAAGAAATTAATGAATTACGATAAAGATTTATTGAAATACGATAAAACCGGGAGCTTTCCTGCCAGCCGGGGGATATTCTCGGATACGTTCCTGAGTCCGAGTAATCAGGTGCAACACTGCTGCGGTCGGTCTTGGTGGGTTCGAGGTTAATCTGATCCTGAGTCCCAGTAATCGGGCTGCAACACCTGGTATATACTCCGCCATCGAATGATTGGAGCGTTCTGGACTGTTCACACCCTCCGGGATATAATGCCCAGTAGATGTCTTGGTTTCCTGGGAAGATGTTACCCAAACATACATACCCCATGAGGATCGCCTTAGCCGGAGGGATGGGCAAATGGCGTCGGTTAAGATCGTTACAGACAGCGCCTGCGACATAGATCCGCATCAGCTTGAAAGCTTGGGTGTCAGGGTAGTGCCGCTCACAGTCAGATTCGGGGAAGAGACTTATCTGGACAACTACGAGATGCGGGGCAAGCCATTCTATGACAAGCTCAAGAACTCCCAAGTACTCCCGAGGACATCGTCACCTTCGGTGGGAGACTTCCACAAGGTTTTTGACCAACTGACCGCTGACGGTTCGGGGGTTGTCGCAATCCTCTTATCGGAAGTCCTCAGCGGCACATATCAAGCCGCCCAGGTGGCCGCTTCCATGTTGCCTGACAGGAAGATAGCCGTGATAAATTCAAAGACGGCTTCCGTAGGGTACGGCCTTATTGTGCTGGAGACGCGTGATTTGGCTGAGCAAGGAGCGAGTTTTGAGGAAGTCAGGGATGCCGCCCAGTCCATGGTGGACAGGCTGGTTACCATGTACGCCGTGGATACCCAGGATTATCTCTACAAGAACGGCCGGATAGGCAGGGCAAAGCACTTCTGGGGTTCCATGCTTAACCTCAAGTGCATATTAGTGCTGGACGACGAGGGTTATGTGTCGGGGCTTGACCGGGTCAGGGGAAGATCCAGAATAATCCCCAGGTTAATCGAACTTGCAGGAGAAAGGGTGCCTTATGGCAGCAAGGTCAAGCTGGGCATGTGCCATGCAGATGTCCCGGAAGAGGGCGCCAAGCTGGTTGCGGCTGCCCAGGAGAAGTGGGATGTGGTTAGAACAGTCGAAACAGAGATCGGCGCGGTGATCGGCATCCATAACGGCCCCGGCACTTTGGCCCTTATCTTGTTGCCTGTCGAGTAGCGATAGTGGGTCTACTCGTTCCCACCTGGGCCCTCCGGCCTCAGGCTATCGTACCGGTCTTGAAACCGAGAATGAACAGGTACTCCTTGTGTACGCCGAGCAAATCCCAGGCGGAAATCGGTTCACCGCTTGCTCTCCCCGGGAGGGTGTCAGATGTTATAGTCGCTATGCGTGGATTGCTTGGGAGGAGATATGAGAATATACCTCGAAGAACCATCCCGGGGAAAGGTTGGATGACCGGGGGGTGGGACATTTCTTTGGGAGTAATGAATTGCGTGAACCTTGGTGACTCCAATGAGAACCCGGATTATGGAGGAGGGATGTGGCTTGTCGTCAGACGTTTGCCGCCGGCTGTACGAGGAGCTCCCCAGAGACCTTTTTCGTTTGGGACCGGATTCGGAGCTTTGGAGCTTTGCCGCCACATGGATCCGGAGATTCCACGCGGCGGGGGAACAGAACTACGTTGAGCGGTTCATATACCTATGGGTTACGTTCAATGCGTGGGCTGCCCAGGTCGTGCCCTGAGCCGGAATCATATAGACAGCTACCTAATCAGATGCGTAGCCGGCAGCGAGAGATTTCGGAGGCGGTTCGACTCACTGATGGAGAGGAATAGGCATTTCCGTCGTTGTGTTGAAAACCTGTGTGAACTCGGGCCGGTCGCTAAAGTGCGGTGGCTAAGGAATTCCGGTATACCTCAATGGGATATGCAGCTGGAGTCACGGGCTGACTATATATACAGCATAGCATACGACCTTGAAAGGGCCGGACAGCCGCGTCCGTTTTCTCCCCAATGTGCCCTTGACCATTTCTACGCGGGGGAGGATATTCCGGCAGATTGGCCCCATGTACTGTCGATGATCTACCAAATAAGGTGCAACCTGTTTCACGGCGGAAAGGACTATGACAGTACCCAGGACCGCCGCTTCATCAAACTGGCCCAGCGTATCCTCTGGGAGATGTGGCGCCCGGAGATCCCGCCGGGCATTCAGCGCATGGGAAACCTGACCAGAGGTCGGAGTAGAAGCCGCACTGGACGTCAGACTTTAGCCCCGGCGATGCTGTGGGAGAGAGCCCTCGTGATCAGCGGGTTTGTGTTTGAACCTCTGGCCGGCGGTTTTGATTTGTCTCAAGAAAACGAAGGTAATGTTGAATACCTGCGCGATTTACTCTCGTTTATCGACTGCGCCGACGATCTTCGCGGCACCGTCTTTAAGCCCAGCAGCCTTACTGTGGACGTTCAACGTTGGGTTGAAGCCTTTGAGTGTCTCCATAGAGGAAGGGAGGCAGGTCCGAGAGGGTTCCACAATCTAGACCTTCGACTAATGGATACCTATATGGCCGGTGTGGTCCGGTGGCTGAACTACATTGGAATCGATACCTGGTGCAGCTGTGACGGACACGGGCGTGAGAGACCTTGGATTAGCGTGGTGGAAGAAAAAGACGCTGATATCCTATGTACAGTATTGGAGACCGTTTCCGCGGGCCAATGGAGGTATGACCGGAGAAGAGGCAGGTTGGTCAACGAGACTGTTCCGGAGATGGGAAGCTATGACCGGGCGTGGTTGTTTGACCTTGCCGAAGTGCTTTACGGATCCAGGATGCAGCTCAGGGAGCTGGTTTCAGCGTTGAAACGGGACAGCTCCTAGAACAACGGCAGCGGACACAATTCTTAGCGAAGAGGGAGCGGACTCAGGGGAGCCACCGGACGGGTGACAGTATCACCGGCCGGTAGCACAGAGATAGTGCCACCTTGACCCTGTAACTGCTTTTTAGTAGAATTACACATGCAACTATGCTATCATAGTCGCCGTATCCACCAAAGGATACGGACTTGGATAGTCTTGCGGGTGTAGCTCAATGGTAGAGCCCCAGCCTTCCAAGCTGGTTGCGTGGGTTCGATTCCCATCACCCGCTCCATGCGCCTGTAGCTCAGCAGGATAGAGCAACGGACTTCTAATCCGTAGGCCAGGGGTTCGAATCCCTTCAGGCGCGCCATTGTTTGTTATACCCAACATAGGACATGGTGAATGTAGTTCAGTTGGTTAGAACGCCAGATTGTGGCTCTGGAGGTCGTGGGTTCGAGTCCCATCATTCACCCCATTTTGACTGTTATTATATTAAACCTGATGGGGCGTAGCCAAGTGGGTAAGGCACGGGACTTTGACTCCCGCATGCGTAGGTTCGAGTCCTGCCGCCCCAGCCAGCTAATTATTTTGATCAGTGTGCGGGTGTGGCGGAACTGGCAGACGCGCTAGACTTAGGATCTAGTGCCGCAAGGCGTGGGAGTTCAAATCTCTTCGCCCGCACCATGTTTCGTAAGATCTAAGTTTGTTAAGCGGGAGTGGCTCAGTGGTAGAGCGTCGCCTTGCCAAGGCGAATGTCGCGGGTTCGA
>JAAZEL010000023.1 GCA_012512325.1 Candidatus Fermentithermobacillaceae bacterium
CCCGGCGACAACGTGAGGATATCGGTTGAACTGATAGCGCCGATAGCCATGGAAGAAGGGCTCAGGTTCGCAATCCGCGAAGGCGGACGCACCGTGGCATCAGGGGTAGTCACGAAGATTGTGGGGTGATCATTGTGCGAAGGCAAAGGATCAGGGTTAGATTGAGGGCCTTCGATCACAAGATACTGGATCAATCGGCGGGAAGGATAGTGGAGACGGCCAAGAGGACCGGTGCGTTGGTATCAGGGCCGGTACCCCTTCCCACTGAGAGGAGTGTCTACACCATTCTCACCGCTCCCAACGGGGAGAAAGATATCCGTGAGCAATTCGAAATGAGGGTCCATAAGCGCCTGATCGACATTATGGAGCCTACTACAAAGACCATGGATGCTTTGACCAGGCTTGATTTGCCTGCAGGTGTAGATATTGAGATAAAAGCTGTGTAGACGGGGCTTTTGATGGAGGAGGTGCTGTTGTATGAAGGCCATCCTAGGTAAGAAAATCGGGATGACCCAGATATTCGATGAGCGAGGCAGACTCATTCCCGTTACCGTCATTGAAGCCGGCCCCTGCACAGTTGTTGACATAAAGACTCTGGATAAGCATGGGTACACCGGTGCGCAGCTGGGGTATGGTTTTGTGAAAGAGCATCGACTCAACAAGCCCCAGAGAGGGTACTTCAAGAGTAAGGGGATTAGCCCTCTGAGGTATTTGCGGGAGTTCAGGGTAAAGCCCGGCGAAGACGTCAAGGTCGGCGACCAGATCACAGTGGATGTTTTCGCAACAGGTGACTATGTTGATGTGACAGGCACTTCCCTTGGAAAGGGATATGCAGGGTCAATCAAGCGTTGGGGCTTTGGGCGCGGCCCGTCGAGCCATGGTTCAAAATATCACAGGGGTCCGGGGTCCCTTGCGTCAAGGGATGCTTCGAGGGTTTTCCCGGGCCGGAAATTGCCGGGACACAAGGGCAACGAACGGGTTACCGTCAAGAATCTGCGTGTAGTGAATGTAGATCCTGAAAAGAACCTGCTCTTGGTGCATGGTGGGGTGCCTGGAAGAAGAGGATCCTTAGTTATCATCAAAGAGGCTTCTCGTTGAAGCGCGGGTTAAGGAGGGAGCCTTGTGCCGGAAGCACATGTTTACAATAAACAAGGCGAAAAACTAGGCACTGTTAGCCTTTCTGAGCAGGTGTTTGGTGTTGAGCCCAACTTGGGCCTGCTGAGGGCGGCGATCTTGTCCCATTTGAACAGCGCCAGAGTGGGCGCCGTTGGAGTAAAGACACGGGGAGAGGTAGCCGGCGGAGGCCGGAAGCCATGGAGGCAGAAGGGCTTAGGAAGGGCCAGGCATGGCAGCATCCGGTCACCTATCTGGCGCGGAGGCGGAGTGGTTTTCGGCCCTGTGGCACGGGATTACAGTTGGCGGTTGCCTAAGAAGATGAAGAGAAAGGCGCTGTTATCCGCCCTGTCAAGTAGGGCGGAAGCCGGACGGATTATCGTCTTGCAGGAACTCAAGATGGAGGAGCCCAAGACCAAGCACATGTATGAGATGCTGAAGAAACTTGGCGTGGAGCGGAGCTGCCTGATAGTAACGGCCGAGGCGGATCGGAACGTGGCGTTGTCAGCCCGGAATATTCCTGGTGTTTCCGTGACCAATGCGAGACAGATTTCCACCTACGATGTGATGTCCAAGCGGCATCTCTTGGTCACAGAGGATGCACTTAGGATCCTTGAGGAGGAATTGGCATGAAGCTTACGGCGAGAGACATCATTATAGCGCCTGTCATTACCGAGAAAAGCCATGATGCCATGGAAAAGGGAGTTTACACGTTCCGGGTGCATCCCAAAGCGACCAAGGCAGATATCCATAACGCCATTGAAGAGATCTTTAAGGTTAAGGTGCTGAAGGTCAATACCACTAGCGTGAAAGGTAAGCCAAGGCGGTTGGGGTATCATGTCGGGCGTACTCCCGGCTGGAAAAAAGCCATGGTGACCCTGGCACCCGGACAGACCATCGAGTTCTTCGAGGGTGTCTAGGACGCGGTAAAGGGAGGGAAATTGGTTGCCAGTTAAGACTTATAAGCCAACGACGCCCGGACTAAGGCAGCGCGTATCCAGTACGTTTGAGGAACTGACGAAGAAGAAGCCGGAAAAGAGGCTGGTTGTCTCCAAGAAAAAACACGGCGGACGCAATTCCCAGGGCAGGATAACTGTGCGGCACCGTGGCGGAGGCGCCAGGAAACTTATCCGCATTGTGGATTTCAAGAGAGACAAAGACGGCGTGCCCGGCAAGGTGACGGCCATCGAGTACGATCCGAACCGTTCGGCACGTCTGGCCCTGATCACGTACGCCGATGGCGACAAGAGGTATATCCTGGCCCCTGTGGGGCTTGAGATAGGCGACATGGTGATGTCCGGGCCTGATGCCGACATAAAGCCAGGCAATGCGTTGCCTCTTGACAATACTCCTACCGGCACTTTCGTCCACAACGTTGAACTGGTGCCCGGGAAGGGCGGGCAGCTGGCAAGGGCTGCCGGCGCCCAGGTGCAGCTCATGGCCAAGGAAGGCGGATATGCGCTGTTGAGGCTTGCATCAGGCGAGCAAAGACGGGTGCCGGTGGCGTGTAAGGCCACTATAGGCCAAGTGGGCAATGTGGAACATGAGAACATAGTACTGGGCAAAGCGGGCCGCAAGAGACACAAAGGTTGGCGTCCCAGCGTGAGAGGTTTGGCCATGAACCCTGTGGACCACCCTCATGGTGGCGGCGAAGGCAAAGCTCCTATTGGGTTGCCAGGGCCCGTTACTCCGTGGGGCAAGCCCACCTTGGGCGCAAGGACAAGGAAGCGCAAGAAAGCGTCGGATAAGCTCATCGTTAAACGTAGGAAATAACCGTTTCGGAAGGAGGGGGCGATTATGGGCCGATCCAAGAGGAAAGGACCCTATGTTTGTCCGAAATTGTTGGCCAAAGTCCGGGAGCTTAACCGGAAGAAAGAGAAGAGGGTCATCCGGACTTGGTCGCGAGCCTCAACCATCGTACCTGAGATGCTGGGGCATACAATCGCAGTTCACGACGGACGTAAGCATGTACCGGTGTATATCACCGAAGATGCCATAGGACACAAGTTGGGCGAATTCGCTCCCACACGTACATTTAGGGGCCACGGGGCGCACACACACCGTTCAACTGCTCTGAAGTAAGGGGGTTAATTTTGAACCTATGGAAGCTCGTTGCCAAGTAAGGTATATCAGAATATCCCCTAGTAAAGTGGGCATAGTGGCCGATCTTGTACGGGGGAAACCAGTTAAGGAAGCGCTGGCGATCTTGAGGTATACTCCCAAGAGGGCCGGCAAGGTAGTGGAAAAAGCCATTCGCTCTGCGATTGCCAATGCAGAGAACAACCATGACATGAACGGGGATTTGCTGTACGTTTCCGAGATTTACGTCGGGCACGGCCCGACTCTCAAACGGTACCGGCCCCGGGCCAGGGGAATAGCTTACCCCATACAAAAGAAAACATCGCATCTCACAGTGATTTTGAGAGAAAGAGAGGAGGGTTAAGGCTTTGGGTCAGAAAGTTCATCCGAAAGGGTTTCGTGTGGGCGTGATCTACGATTGGGATTCCCGGTGGTTTACCAGGAAGAACTTCGCCGAACTCCTCCTCGAGGACCGAAGGATCAGGGAGTATATCAAGGATAATCTTTACAGGGCCGGTATTCCCAGAATCGAGATTGAACGCAAGCCCCAGGAAATCAGCATAGTTGTGCATGCGGCCAGGCCGGGCATGGTGATCGGACGGGGAGGCACAGGTATCGAGGCCCTTCGGAAAGATATCGAGAAGCTCACGGGAAAAAGGGTAAACGTGCACTGCCTTGAGGTGAAGGACCCTGAGACGGATGCCCAGCTGGTAGCTGAGAACATTGCAAACGCAATAGAGAGACGGGTGTCCTATAGAAGGGCCATGAGACAAGCCATTGGCCGTGCCATGCGGGCCGGAGCCAAAGGCATCAAGGTGAGGGTGTCGGGGCGTCTGCAGGGTGCTGAGATAGCCCGCAGCGAAAGGGCCGGGGAAGGAACCATTCCTCTCCATACGATACGGGCTAACATCGATTACGGGTTTGCCGAGGCCCACACCACTTATGGCCGTATAGGCGTCAAGGTATGGATATATAAGGGTGATATCCTCCCGGCAAAATCTCAAGAGGATAAGGGAGGCAAGTAAGCTATGTTAATGCCCAAACGCGTCAAATTCCGGAAGCAACACCGGGGTAGAATGGCCGGCAAAGTCGGAAGCGGAAACGAAGTGTTCTACGGTGAATACGGGCTCATGGCGCTGGAACCGGCCTGGGTAACCGACAGGCAGATTGAGGCCGCGAGGGTAGCCCTGACCCGTCACATAAGGCGTGGTGGCAAGGTTTGGATCAGGATATTCCCTGACAAGCCGGTGACCAAGAAACCTGCAGAAACCAGGATGGGAAGCGGAAAAGGCAATCCGGAGTATTGGGTTGCGGTGGTGAAACCCGGACGGATTCTGTTTGAAATAGCAGGGGTTCCTGAAGAGACGGCCAGGGAAGCTTTGAGGCTGGCATCCATGAAACTGCCGATGAAAACCAAGTTCCAAAAGCGGCCTGATTTGGGTGCCTTACAAGAAAAGGCGGTGAATGAAGATGAAGGTGCAGGAAATTAGGAAGATGAGCGACAAGGATTTGATCCAAAAGCTCTTGGATCTCAAGGAAGAATTGTTTAACCTGCGCTTTCAACATGCTACAGGGCAGCTTGACAATGTGATGAGGATACGCGAGGTTAAGCGGACAATAGCGCGGGTGAAGACTATTCAGCGCCAGAGAGAACTCGGAATCTTCACCCAGGAGGGTTAAGGTATGGAGCGTGGGAAACGTAAGGAACTCATTGGAGTGGTTGTAAGCGACAAGATGGACAAGACCCGGGTTGTGGCCATCGAAAGCTGGAAGGTTCACCCGCTTTACAAGAAACGGCACAGATCAACCCGGAAAGTGATGGCACATGATGAACACAACATCTCAGCGATGGGAGACAAGGTGAGGTTGGCCGAGACCAGGCCTTTGTCCAGGCGAAAGCGGTGGAGGATCTCTGAGATTGTTGAGAAGTCGAAGGCCCGCGCAGGGGGTGACCGGACGTGATTCAGCCGCAGAGCAGACTGAAAGTAGCAGATAACACAGGTGCGAAAGAGATCATGTGCATAAGGGTACTTGGAAGTGGGTTTAAGCGCTACGCGGAACTGGGTGACGTAATCGTTGCTTCCATCAAACAGGCCACGCCAGGAGGCGTTGTCAAGAAGGGCCAGGTGGTCAGGGCGGTCGTAGTCAGGACCAAGAAAGGTGTCCGCCGTCCCGACGGCACCTATATCAAGTTCGACGACAATGCTGCGGTGATTCTGAAGGACGAGACAGAGCCTCAGGGTACCCGTATTTTCGGGCCTGTGGCGCGGGAACTCCGGGAGAAGCGTTTTAGCAAGATCATCTCCCTCGCCCCGGAAGTTATCTAGTGCCTGGAAGGTGGTGGGTTTGAGTGAATATCCGTAAGGGTGATACAGTCCTGGTGATTAGCGGTAAGTATAAAGGAGTGAGAGGTAAGGTATTGCGGGCCCTGCCTCGTGAAAACCGTGTAATCGTTGAGCGGGTACATTTGCAGAAAAAGCATCAAAGGCCGACCAGAGACTTGCCACAAGGCGGGATCATAGAGAGGGAAGGCCCGATACACAGGTCAGCCGTTATGTTGGTATGTCCCGCTTGTTCCAGGCCGATAAGGGTCGGGTATAGATTTCTGGGCGGCAAGAAGGTCAGATATTGCAGAAAATGTGGCGAAGCCATTGACAAGTGAGGTCGAGGAACGTGTCGCTTAAGGATGTGTACCGTCAAGAAGTAGTTCCCGCCATGATGAAGGCATTCGGCTACAAGAACATATACCAAGTGCCAAAGGTCGAAAAGGTAGTCGTCAACATGGGGGTAGGCGAGGCTACCCACAATCCTGATGCTTTGGAAGCTGCCATCAAGGACCTCATGAAGATCACAGGGCAAAAGCCTATCGTGACAAAAGCCAAGAAATCGGTTTCAGCTTTCAAAGTGAGGGCGGGCATGAATGTAGGATGCAAGGTTACCCTCAGGGGGGACCGTATGTATGACTTTTTGGAAAAGCTGTTCAACGTGGTTCTCCCCAGGGTCAGGGACTTCCGGGGAGTGAACCCCGACAGTGTTGACGGCCGGGGCAATTACTCCTTGGGGCTGAAAGAACAGCTCATCTTTCCTGAAATCGAGTATGACGAAGTCTCGAAAATCCGAGGCATGGATATTACAATTACCACTACGGCCAAGACAGATGAGGAAGGGCGGTACCTTTTGGCAGCTCTTGGTATGCCCTTCAGGCAGTAAGGAGGAGTTTCCTTGGCGAGTAAGGCCAAACTTAGCAAGATGAACAAAGAGCCCAAATTCTCCACCCGGAGAGTCAACAGATGTAACATTTGCGGCAGGACGCGCGCTTACATGAGAAAATTCGGCCTGTGCAGGCATTGTTTCAGGGCTTTGGCTCATCGCGGTGAGATTCCTGGCGTGAAGAAGGCCAGCTGGTAGGAGGGGAATTACCGATGACACATGATCCGATTGGCGATATGCTTACCAGGCTGCGCAATGCCGGCATGGCAAAACATGAGAGGGTGGACATCCCCTACTCTAAGGTGAAAGAAAAGATTCTGGCAGTCCTTAAGGCAGAGGGCTATATAAGGGACTATGAGGTGATTGAGGGCAAGCCCTACTCCACCTTGAGGGCGTACCTGAAATACGGTCCCGGCAAGACATGCGCCATAACCGGGATCAGGCAGATTTCCAAGCCTGGACTCAGGATTTATGCAGGTAAAGATGAGATTCCGAGAGTGCTGGGCGGGTTAGGCATTGCAGTTATTTCCACATCCAGAGGGATCATGACCGACAGGGCAGCCCGCAAGGCAGGGGTAGGCGGCGAAGTGGTTTGCTACGTATGGTAGGAAGATACAGGAGGGTTTTTACATGTCGCGAATCGGGAAAAAACCCATACAAATACCCTCAGGCGTTACCGTAAGTTTGGATGGATCCCAGATTACGGTCAAGGGGCCTAAAGGGACATTGGTCAAGGAGTTACATCCGGACATGGTTATATCGGTTGATGAAGGCACCATCCTGGCGGAAAGGCCTTCTGACAGCAAGAAGCACAAGTCTCTCCACGGGCTCACGCGCACGTTGATCAACAACATGGTGGTCGGCGTAACCCAGGGGTATGAAAAAACCCTGGAACTGAGCGGCGTTGGGTACCGTGCCTCCATGTCCGGAAACAAACTGGTACTAAACCTTGGCTTCTCTAAGCCTTGCGAGATAGTGCCGCCCGAGGGAATCCAGGTTGAAGTACCCCAACCCAACCGGGTAGTGGTGAGGGGGATCGATAAAGTAGTGGTCGGGCAGGTAGCTGCTGACATACGGAGGCTGCGTCCGCCTGAGCCTTACCGCGGCACAGGTGTGAGATATGCCGGAGAAGTGATCAGGCGCAAGGTTGTCAAGGGCGCTTAAGTAGCCTCAAGGGAGGAAGGACGGTAAATGGCTGTGAAGACAAAGGGTGAAAGACGAGCCAGGCGCCACCGCCGGGTAAGGAAGAAAGTGGTGGGCACACCTGAGCGTCCGAGATTGAACGTGTTCAGAAGCTTGAAGCATATTTACGCACAGATCATCGACGATACGGCCGGGAAGACCCTGGTTGCAGCTTCATCCTGCGAAGAAGCTTTCAAAGAGACGGGCAAATCAGGGAGCAACGTTGACGGCGCTGTTGTAGTCGGAAACCTGATCGCGAGACGGTCCTTGGAGAAGAACATTAAGAGTGTCGTGTTCGATCGGGGCGGCTACCGTTACCGCGGACGTGTAAAGGCACTGGCAGAAGGAGCCAGGCAAGGTGGGCTTGAGTTCTAATATGCGGGGTGATTACTTGTTGTCAAGAGATGATACAACCATGGACAGCAGAAGGGGCCGGCTCGAGGAAGAGTTCAAGGATCACGTAGTGGCTTTCGGCCCGGTATCCAAGACCGTCAAAGGCGGGCGTCGGCGGACTTTCAGGGCTCTTGTGGTTGTTGGAAACGGCAAGGGCAAGGTCGGGGCCGGATTGGGCAAGGCCCAAGACCTGACTGATGCCATCAGGAAAGGCATCGAGGATGCTAAGAAAAACGTAATAGAAGTGCCCATGAATAATACAACCATTCCCCATGAAGTGCTGGGCCGTTTCGGTGCGGGCAGGGTGCTTCTGCGGCCGGCATTGCCGGGTACGGGCATCATTGCAGGCCGTGGTGTCCGCCCCATCATGGAACTTGCCGGAATCCAGGATGTTCTGGGCAAGTCCCTGGGCTCTTCTAATCCTTACAACGTCGTATATGCAACCATGGAAGCTCTTAAGCAGCTCCGCAGCGCTCGTGAGATCGCGGAGATACGTGGTCTGGTAGGCAGAAGGGACAAAGGTGAAGAAGCGGAGGTTGTTCCGGATGGACTTGCATGAGGTGCTTTCCCCGATTCCGGGTTCAGTGAGGAAACCGAGACGAAAAGGGCAAGGGATTGGCTCCGGGTTCGGTAAGACTGCAGGCAGAGGCCATAAGGGTCAGAAGGCGAGATCAGGCGGCACAAAACCACCCGGCTTTGAAGGTGGGCAGACCAAGCTGGTTAGGCGTATCCCGAAACGCGGTTTTAGCAACATCTTCGGGGTCACCTACGATGTGGTAAATGTCGGCGATATCGGCATTTTTGACGCAGGCAGCGAGGTGGGGCCTGAGGAGCTTAAAGCAGCCGGGCTTCTGCGGCGGAATGCGCGCTACATCAAGATCCTGGGTGAGGGTGAGATCGACAAGGCCCTTACTGTCAGGGCACATGCGTTTTCCGGCAGTGCCAAACAGAAGATTGAAGCTGCCGGCGGCAAAGCCGAGGTGATTTAGGATGATATCTACGTTCAGGACTGCATGGCGGATACCTGATCTCCGCAGCCGGATACTGTACACGGCGGGTTTGCTCATTGTGTTCAGGGCAGGGGTTGCAGTACCGGTACCCGGTATTATCCCTGAAGTGATTGCGGGGCTGTTCAGGGAAGGAAGCCTGTTCGCTTTTATGGACCTTTTCTCGGGCGGTGCTCTGAGGAACTATTCGGTATTTGCCATGGGCATCTACCCGCATATCAACAGCTCGATCATAATGCAGCTTCTCACCATGGTCATACCCAAGTGGGAAGAGATGTCTAAGGACGAAGACGGTAGGGAGAAGCTGCAAAGCTACACCAGGTACGGCACAATAATCATTGCAGCGATCCAAGCAACCGGTATGACCCTGGGGATCCGTTCACAGGGAGCTCTTGTTTCCACTTCGCCCTGGGTTGTGATTGAGGCAATACTGAGCCTTACGGCGGGAACCGCATTCTTGATGTGGCTTGGGGAGCTTATCACCGAAAAGGGCATTGGCAACGGGATTTCTCTGTTCATATTCGCCGGTATAGTGTCGGAAATGCCCCGGGAAATGGTAAGCTTGTACTACACCCTGAAGCTGGGGCTGACCAAGTGGTACAACGTTGTGGCCATGTTAGCCATTACCCTGTTAACCCTGGTTCTGGTCATCTGGATCACCGAAGGGGAGAGGCGCGTTCCCGTCCAGTATTCAAAGAGAGTTGTGGGACGCAGGATGATGGGGGGTTATTCAACCCACATTCCTCTTAGGATCAACCAGGCCGGCGTGATCCCTGTGATCTTTGCGTCGTCACTCCTGGCTTTTCCGGCTACGATCGCATCGTTCATACAGGCTGAGTGGGCCAGGCGTATGGAGGAGTTCTTTGACTATGCGAATCCATGGTATATGATTTTGTTTGCCCTGTTGATATTCGGGTTCACTTACTTCTACACCGCTATGGCGTTCAACCCGTATGACATAGCGGATAACATGAGGAAATACGGCGGCTTTATACCCGGAATCCGTCCGGGCAGGCCGACCGCCGATACACTGGCCAAAATAGTCAACAAGATCACTTTTGTCGGGGCGCTGTTCCTCGCGGCCGTTGCCATCTTGCCCACCCTGATTGTCCGGCTGACGGGCTTGTCCGGGTTTAGGGCGTTGGGCGGTACCTCCATGCTGATTGTCGTGGGAGTGGCACTTGAAACCATGAAGCAGATAGAAGCTCAACTTGTGATGCGCAATTACGAAGGGTTCCTGAAGTGAGGAGATTGCATTGAAGCTTTTGTTCTTGGGCCCGCCGGGCGCAGGTAAGGGAACACAGGCGAAACTGGTGGCTGAGCGGTTCAACTTGCTGCACATAGCCCCGGGCGATATATTCAGGCAGGAAGTCAGGGAAGGCACCGACCTTGGGCGCCTGGTTGAGGGCATAATGGCCGAGGGACGGCTTGTACCCGATGACGTAACGGTCCAAATCATGGAAAAGCGCATAAGTTCGCCTGAAGCGGCTGACGGGTTTGCGTTGGACGGCTTCCCGCGGAATGTTGCCCAGGCTGAATCCCTGGACAAGATGCTGGGAGCCAAGAACGACAAGCTTGACCTGGTCATAAACCTTGAAGTGCCCGAGGAAGAACTGCTTGAGAGGGCGAGAACCAGGAGGGTTTGTTCAGCTTGCGGCAAGCCTTACAACATCAAGCTTGACCCGCCCAAGACAGAGGGCAGGTGCGATGTCTGCGGCGGACCTCTCATCACCCGTAAAGACGACAATGAAACAACGGTGAGACAAAGACTCAAGGTGTATCACGAAGTAACTGAGCCGCTCATTGGGTATTACAATCGTGACGGAATTGTGGTATCTATAAGTGGTTGTGGGGACGTGGATTCGGTTTTCCAAAGGATCGTCCGATCCCTTGAGGACAAAGGTTTATCAGGGAAGAGGTAATCTATGATTATTCTCAAGACCGATGAAGAAATAGCGATTATGGCCAAAGCGGGGCGCATTGCCCGTGAGTGCCTGCTTCGGATAGGTGAAATGATCAAGCCCGGAGTCAGGACAGTTGAACTGGATAGGGCTGCAGAGGACTTCATACGTAGCAGAGGTGCCTTGCCTACGTTCAAGGGGCTGTACGGTTTCCCTGCCACCGTTTGCACATCCAAGAATGAAGTGGTGGTCCACGGGACGCCCGGGGACGAGATCTTGGAGGAAGGCGATATTATCGCGATTGACGTCGGTGCGACTTATCAGGGTTTCGTGGGAGATACCGCGGCAACTATCCCTGTAGGGGAAGTTTCTCCCGACGCCCTTAAGCTCATCGACGTTACCCGGGAAGCTCTGGAAAGGGGCATCCGGCAGGCGGTGTTAGGCAACCATGTGGGGGATATCGGCCACGCGATAGAAACCTATGTGAAAGCACACGGGTTCAGCGTGGTCAAGGATTACGCCGGGCATGGGGTTGGCAGGTCCATGCACGAGGGCCCATCGGTGCCCAACTACGGCAAGCCGGGCAGGGGGCCCATGCTCCGCAAGGGGATGGTAATCGCCATTGAACCCATGGTCAATGCAGGTGGTTCAGATGTAATTACCTTTCCTGATATGCGCGTTGTCACCAGGGACGGTTCTTGGTCAGCTCACTTTGAGCACACCGTGGCCATCACTGAAAAGGGCCCGGTTTGCCTTACCATGGTATAAATTGGCAGTTTGAGGATACACTTCAGTTATAAACAAGGGGGAATAGCATGCCGAAGCAAGACAGCATTGAGGTTGAAGGCAGAGTAACAGAGCCGCTTCCCAATGCCATGTTTCGGGTGGAAGTCGAAGGTGGGCACCAAGTGCTTGCACATATTTCGGGCAGAATGAGGGTTAATTTCATCAAGATTCTCCCAGGAGACAGGGTGCTTGTCGAACTCAGCCCATATGACTTGACCCGCGGCAGGATCGTCCGTCGCCTCAGATAGGGACGAGAGACGCGTTCCTTTCGAAGGAGGGTTTTCAGGTGAAGGTGAGATCTTCAGTAAAGAAGATATGCGAAAAATGCCGGATCATCAGAAGGCACGGCAGGGTAATGGTGCTTTGTTCCAATCCAAAGCATAAGCAGAGACAGGGTTAACTGGGGGTGAAACGTGAATGGCTCGTATAGCCGGTGTGGACTTACCGAGAGACAAGAAAGTGCTGGCTGCCCTTCCCTATATTTACGGTATCGGGCGTACCCGGGCTAAACAGATCCTTGAAGCCACAGGCGTCAATCCTGACACCCGGGTGAGGGATCTCACCGAGGAAGAAGTGGCTAAAATCCGGGATTTCATTGATAACAACTACAAGGTTGAAGGCGATCTCAGGGCCGAAGTGCAGCTTAACATAAAGCGGCTGATCGATCTTGGTACCTATCGAGGCCTCAGGCACAGGCGGGGCTTGCCTGTCAGAGGGCAAAGAACCCAGACCAATGCCCGTACCAGAAAGGGTCCCAAGAAGACGGTCGGAGTCAGGCGGAAGAAGAAGTGACGCTGGGGGAGGGTAGATAAGTCTTGGCCAGAAGGAGACAAAGAGTCAGAAGAAGAGACAGACGTGTTGTGGAGAAAGGCATAGCCCACATCAAGTCTACTTTTAACAATACAATCGTGAGCATAACTGATCCCCAGGGCGGAGTGGTGTCCTGGTCATCATCAGGAAAACAGGGGTTCAAAGGATCGAGAAAGAGCACCCCTTTTGCTGCGCAGATGGCAGCAGAGGATGCAGCTAAGCAGGCCATTGAGTATGGAATGCGTGAAGTTGAAGTCCGGGTTAAAGGGCCGGGCGCAGGCAGAGAGGCGGCAATTCGTGCTTTGCAGGCTGCAGGCCTGGAAGTGACTCTCATCAAGGATGTGACTCCTGTTCCCCACAACGGGTGCCGCCCACCAAAGCGACGCAGAGTATGAGGG
>JAAZEL010000024.1 GCA_012512325.1 Candidatus Fermentithermobacillaceae bacterium
GACCAAGGATCATTGCAGCTGCTAGCGCAGTAGCAATAAGTCTCTTCATCATGCTTACAAGTTTCCTCCTTTACTTCTCGGTATTCGGTACCTTCCAGTACTCAACCGGTTCATATTCTCACGTTACTCGAGGTTAACACACTTGGGTTTTCCGCCGCTTCCGACTTAAGCCCAGGATCCCTCCTCTCAAGGTTTTGTTTCACAGCCTTCCACCTTGCCCGGATTGGTCCCTCCGGTCTCGGAGGGGACTCCCTGTGTTTATAAATTAGGAGTCCTGTATAAACTGGTTCGTCTAGGGAGCTCTTCTCCGGGTAGGTCATTCCTGTTTTCCGGTTGACTGTACTTGTACCGGTCGTCTTTCTGTGAAAATGCGCCTTGTCATGTTCCCAGGCTATGGCTGATTATAGCACCTGCACCAAGCCAGGTCAATCGTTCACGCCCAGGGAACTTTAGGTTATGCACCGATCTTCTGTTGTCAAAAACACAATACTCCAACTAAGGGCTCAGCGTCCTATCTATTCGTCTCTATTCGTCGTCAATTGCTAAAATCCTTCTTCCGGATATCGATCTTGGCAAGAAATTAACCAAAGTTCCAATTCCTTGAAGCAGGCTTCTACCAGGACATTCATTCCTGCCCTGTATAACGCTTCCTCTAGTTGTTTCGTCCGCCTCTCGAGGTTAATTAGACGCCTAGGAGCAATATTTGTTCCTCAGAGGATTATCTTTCTACACAAAGGGCGATTTCCCTTCTTCAGGCGCCCGGAACCCGCATGGTACAAGGGATGTCCGCCTCACGGGAGCTCCATCCGGCCCTTCATCAC
This sequence comes from Candidatus Fermentithermobacillaceae bacterium, assembly GCA_012512325.1. Taxonomy (GTDB): domain Bacteria; phylum Bacillota; class Sulfobacillia; order Fermentithermobacillales; family Fermentithermobacillaceae; genus DTU015. Next base: position 822 of record JAAZEL010000024.1, read on the forward strand.
CGTGACGGCGCTTCCCCCGACCCGCACAGACCTTATCTCCCGTCCTTCCACGCCTATCTCCACGTGGATCGCAGACGGCCTTCCCATCACATGGCCCTGCTCACATATAATACGCGTCACAGGTTGTTTTATGTCCACCAGCCGGTTGAGCACAAGATAGGCCCCGGTCGCCCCTGAAGCCGTGCCTGTGGCGGCTTCTTCGGGTATCCCCACGGCAGGGGCGAAATCCCTGCAGTGGACGGTGGACCCAGTCTCTACCGTATCCATGGAGAAGCAGTGGACGCTCACCAGCTTCCGTTCATTGCAGAACTGGGCCAGGGCTCCCATGTCCGGCCTCATTGAAAGCAACGCCTCCATGGAAGTTACGGGCACGATCAGATCCCAGAGCCCCGTGGAGACCGCCTGGGGCTTAGGCCCCTGGAACCCGGTCAGGCTCCCTTGGGGCGCCTTGAGAATCCGTTCAAGTTCCGCCAAATCCGCTTGCTCCAGGGTGAATCCCACTTGGGGAAGGGCCTGGGTCATCATCACCCGGGCCGGCCCCCCTTCACAGCCGAACAACAGGTCCACAGGCAGCACCCCGGCACCTGTTTGCTGGAACACACGGGTTTCCCCCTCAGGGTCTCCCGACCCGTCTCCCGGGGATACAACCCCCAGCTCCATAAGGAGCCAGAAGGTAGCTATGGTCGCGTGTCCGCACAGGTCCACCTCGGCCGCGGGAGTGAAGAACCGCACATGGAAATCAGGTCCGTCAGCGTTCTCCTTGGTTTGCCTGAGATCCGTCACAAAGGCCGTTTCCGACAGCTGCATCTCCCTGGCGATTTTCTGCATCAGTTCAGGTGACAGCCCTTCTGCCCGGGGCACCACACCTGCAGGGTTGCCTCCGAAAGGCACGTCGGTAAACGCATCCACCTGGTAGATTTCGATTTGCCGCCTGCCACGCATGGCGTGCCACTCCGGCCCAAGTCGGCCTCCCGCTGCACACCGCCTGCCTGTCTTATCCCGGTGATCCATATTTATCTTCCCTCCGCCAAATTTATGACCCCTAGAGCCAGGATCCCGGCCCACCCCGGGGCTGCCCAAGCCATGCCGGCACATACAGTATTATCCGGCCTCTCCTCGATATTACGGCACCTAAGCCCGGTTTGCCTGCAGATCGAAAAGGGCCCGGAAACCCGGGCCCTATGGCAATGGCTTCCCGTTACTTCCCTAATTCAGCCCGCTTCAAACCCGCAGCCACAAACTCCCTGAACAGCGGGTGGGGCCTGTTTGGCCTCGACAGCAGCTCGGGATGGAACTGGGTGCCGAGGAACCACGGGTGGCCCTGGAGTTCCAGTATCTCAATAAGCCCCCTGGCGGGCCAAATCCCCACGGGGACCAGCCCCGCCTGGGCCAGCCTCTGCACATACATGGGGTTTATCTCAAACCTGTGCCTGTGACGCTCTGAGATGTACTCCTTGCCGTAGGCTTTCCACGGGATGGAGCCTTCCTTGAGGCGGCACTCGTAGAGCCCCTTGCGCATCCAGGTGCGCATATCCCCCGCGTGCTCAAGCTCTTTCTGCTCGGGCATGAGGTCTACCACAGGGTGGGTGGTATCGGGGCCAAACTCGGTTGAATGGGCGTCCGCAAGCCCCATCACGTTCCTGGCGATTTCAATCACCGCGCACTGGAGCCCCAGACATATCCCGAAGAAGGGCACCTTGTTCTCCCTTGCCCACCTTATGGCCTTGAGGATGCCTTCGATGCTCGCGCCGTCGGAACCGCCGGGCACCAGGATCCCGTGGGCGTCGCCCAGGAGCTCGGCCACTTCGTCATCCCCTGCGCCGGACAGTTTGTCCGAGTCTACCCAGATGATCTCCGCACGGGCGTCGTTTGCCAGGCCCCCGTGGTGGAGGGCTTCAGCCACGCTCTTGTATGCATCGTGGAGGGCAACGTACTTGCCTACAACGGCGATATTGCACCTGCCTTTGGGATGGGCTGTCTTGTAGGCGATCTCCTCCCACTCCCTGAGGTCAGGCTCCCTTGGCGGCAGCCTGAGCTGCTTCTCCACGATCTTGCCCAAGCCTTCCCTTTCCAGCATTACGGGCACTTCGTAGATGCTCCTGGCATCCAGGTTGGATATCACCGCTTCCACTTCCACGTTGCAGAAAAGGGCGATTTTCTCTTTCATCTCAGTGGAGAGGGGATGACCGGACCTGCACACTATGATGTCAGGCTGGATACCGATTGACCTCAGTTCCGCCACGCTGTGCTGGGTGGGCTTGGTCTTGAGCTCCCCTGTCATGGGCAGGTGGGGAATGAGGGTTACATGGATGTAAACGGTGTTCTCGGCGCCTACGTCAGTCCTGAACTGGCGTATGGCTTCCAAAAAAGGAAGGCCTTCTATGTCTCCCACGGTGCCTCCCACTTCAACCAGGACCAGTTCCGCCTGGGATTCGGCGGCGACCCTCCTGATCCTGTCCTTGATCTCGTTTGTAACATGGGGAATAACCTGGACCGTGCTCCCGTCGTAACCGCCCCTTCTTTCCCTGGCGATCACCGCACCGTACACTTGCCCTGTGGTGATGTTGTTTGCCCCGGTGAGGGACCGGTCGATGAACCGCTCGTAGTGTCCAAGGTCAAGGTCGGTTTCAGCACCGTCATCGGTGACGAACACTTCGCCGTGCTGAAGGGGGCTCATGGTGCCGGCATCCACGTTTACGTAAGGATCCATTTTCATGATGGTTACCGAATAGCCTCTGGCTTGGAGCAAGGTGCCGATGGACGCCGCGGTTATCCCCTTTCCCAAGCCTGAAACCACGCCTCCGGTGATGAATACATATTTGGCCATAGAAGAAAACCCCCGCAACTATGAACGATACCTTCCGTAACAGTTGCTGTTTTCAAGGCAACACGCCTATACCTGTCACAAGTGTAGCACACCTAAACAGAATAACCTATGGCACCTTTTGAGTCCAGCGGATCTATAATCCGGTCAACCCGGTTTCGGCAAATCCGGGTAGTCTTCCGTGGAGATATTCCAGCATTCCGAGCATGGCAAATGCGTTGAAAGAACGTTCCAAGATAACGCCCCAAAAGCATATGCCAAAGGGACGGGCCGAAAAAACGTGACAAAGGAACGCGCGATACAAGAAGGAGGAGTCCGGTCAGGCCGGCTCCTCCTCATCGGGATCTTCGATATCGTCGTCATCTAGAGGGAAATCTACGTCTTCCGGTTCTTCCTCGTAATCGTCATCCTCTGGTTCAGTTACGGCAACAAGCTCTTTCCTTAGTCTTTCCCCTGGGTTAGGCCTGCCGCCTGTAGGAACCTCCAACACCTTGTAAGACTGGCCTTTCACGGTCCATTCCCTTAGCCCGCACAAACCTGAACCCTGGTTTACGAACCTGCTGTCGATGTTGATTTCCGTGTGTATTCTGGCTTTGGTCTTGGCCGGGTCCTGTCCGGGCCTAAGGCCTTTTTGCTCAAGGACCTGTTCCACCAACTCTTTGTATTTCATAGGCTCACGGCGTTCTTTCAGGATACGGTATGCGATGTCGGCTACTGAAAGATCCGGCCGGAGGTCATGCTGTTGGACTGTTCCTTGCACATGCCCCACCCCCAACCATGAATTCCTAAGTAATTCTACTCATGTAGGGGGCTTAGTTCAACATGCGCCTGGACACCTCCTGGGCCAAATACGATGCCACATCCTGGGGCCTCGTGCTGGGCCCGAAGCCGGCGTCGTAGCCCAGCTCAATAGCCAGGGCATGGGTGATCCTCGGCCCGCCTACAACCAGCACCACTTGGTCCCTTAACCCCTCCGCTTCCAGGAGCTCAACCAGGTTGGTAAGATTGGCGAGATGCACGTTGCGCTCGGTGACCACCTGGGACACCAGGATTGCGTCGGCGCCTAGTTCTCTGGCTTTGGCTACCAATTCTTCATTCGGTACCTGGCTGCCCATGTTTACTACCTTGAAGGCGGAATATGCTTCCAATCCGCGGTTGCCTGCAAATCCCTTGTAGTTCAGTATGGCATCCAGCCCTACCGTATGAGCATCCGACCCGGTTGCCGCCCCCACCACGACCATGGGGCGCCCCAGGGTGTCCTGGACCAACTGATTTACGGCAGCCTGGTCAAGCTCTTCCCACATGGGCGCGGCTACCCTGAGTTTCGACAATTCCACCGCCCGGGTTAGCTTGCCGTACCCCACAAAGAAGGTGAACTCCTCCCCGATGGCAGTAGCTTCCGCTACCTGGGGATCTTCAAGGCCCATGAGTTTCATGGTTTGCCGGGCTGCCTCTTCTGCCAGAGGGCCGGCGGCAACAGGCAGGGTAAAGCTTACCTGCACAACTCCGTCATTGCGTTGATCCCCATATGGAAGCACAAGATCGCTGTGTGGGGCGTTGGCAGCCCTTCCGCCTGAAGTGGCCTGGCCGTTACCATTTCCCATTACGGTTTCCATTGAATATATACCTCCCCTGCGACGTGAGAGATTATAAGGCCATAACATTCCAATTGGTGTAAATCCAAACCCGGTCCTGGAGACCTGAACCTCCTGGCCGGGCCCGGTGATGTAAACCCAGGCCCCATCCTGGACGCCCCAACCTCCCGGCGGGTCCCGGTGGCCTAGCCACATGGCCTGGGCCTGGCCTGCCAGCCCGGTCTTCCTGGAAGAAGCCCGGCTACCGTGCCCGGGTCACACTCCGCTCCCAGCGGCCCGGTTCCGGACGGGGCCCGGCGGGATTGATCAATCCATCAGCTGAACAGCTCGGCCCGCAATGCTTCTTCTACCGGGTTCAAATACCACTCGCCCTTCTTGAACACACCTTCCCTGCCCTTGCCTCCGGTTCTAAGCCGCTTCACACCTGCAAACACGCCTTCTGTAATCGCGGCAAACAGGCCTTTTTCGCTTACTTCTTCCAAGAGCTTTAGGGTGTCGTTCAAGATGGAGGCGGCGCGCCTGTCGATAAGCCCGTCCTGCTTGAACTCCAGGTTCTGCCCGAGCCCCTTTGCGGCACGCCGCATGTAAGCCGCCGCCCTGACTGACAGGTACCTGTCCTGGATCAGGGGTGTGTGTATGGCTTCAGTGAGCATGCCTACAAGATGGATGGATTGGCCCGTGAGCACCGAAACCAGGTTGAAATTCGAGTCAAGCACGTGAGATGTGAAGATGTCGCCTTTCTTGTGCACCGTAGGCGGCATGTACTTGATCGGGCAATCGGGGAACAGCTGGCGTACCAGGAGTGCCATGGCCAGCTCGTAGCTTAGGCTGTCCTCGATGGACGGGTCAATTTCAAAGGCGTGGCCCAAACCTATCTGTTGGTCCTTAAGCCCTGCTTTCTTAGCAAAGTGGTAGTTCATGAACTGAGACGCCAGCACCGACGGGCCTGCGCCAAAAGCGTCAACCGTGGTGAGGTAGTTGTCCTCGCCCGTGTTTATGATGATTCCCGCATAGGCGTTGATCATCCGGGAGAAGTTCTGGTCCACGAAGGTGCGCTCCATGTTGATGTCCCTGAAGAGGATGCCGTACATGGCGTCGTTGAGCATCATGTCAAGCCGCTCCACCGCGCCCATGTATGCTATCTCGGGCATGCAAAGCCCTGAGCAGTAGTTCACCAGCCTCACGTAGCGACCCAGCTTGCGGGATTCTTCGTCCAAGGCTTCCCGCATGAGCTTGAAGTTGGCTTGGGTGGCGTATGTGCCTCCAAATCCTTCAGTGGTAATCCCGTGGGGCACGAAATCCAGGAGGCTCTGTCCCGTTGAGCGTATCACCGCTATCACATCGGCTCCCTGGGACGCAGCCAACCTTCCCTGGACCGCATCTTCGTAGGTATTGCCTGTAGCGCATATCACATAAAGCCACGGCGTCTCGGTAACGGGAAGCTCCTCCAGCAGCGCTTCGCGCTCAGCCCGCCTGGCCCTTATCTTGTCTACCGAACCCTGGCAGATCTCCCGGGCCTTCTCCGTCACTGCTTCGGTGCCTTGCCATTCGATAGCCGAAAGGTCTGTCTCGCCCCGGGCTATCATCTCAGCCACCTGTTGGGGCGTCTTGTCCAGGGCAAGGCACGCATTTGCCAGGTGCATGGCTACCCCGTCGTGGATCTTGCCTTTCTCGACCAGGTGGTTTACCACCACGTTGGGAAGGGGCACCCCGTCGGGTGTTACACCGTCCACGCCTGCAAACCTTGCCACAGTCCTTTCAATTGCCACTGTGCTCAGAGACGAAAGCTCTCTTGCAACCCGCGACGTGATGTCCTCTGAAAGCTCGTGGCACTTGTCTACTATCTTGGGATCTATACTGAGTTTAAGCATAATCCGGTATCACCTCACCCCTATATATCTGCCGGCATCCACCACTATATCTGCCGACATCCACCACGCATCTGTGTATCTATATACATGCCCGATAGGCATCTTTCTATATCTCAGCCGTCTTTCTATGTACTAGCCGTCATCGTACTAGCCGTCATCCACTTACATTGTCGGCCTCAAGCGCAACAAACAGGAGACCGTCCTTCTACGTACCAAGATCAGCCGTCATCCACCTCTGGGATGGAACTTGAGGGCCTTGTCTATAATCTCTGCGTCAAGCCCTAAAGCTTTTGCCACGACCAACGCATCCTGGGGCGTCGGGGTGTCAGGGCCAACCTTCTGTAGGGTGTAATCCATGTGACGGTACAACCAGCCGATGTCGTCACGGGTGCCGGCGGTGGCCTGTGCCCGTGCTTCAGGCTCTGTGTGCCGTCCTGGCTTGGCACCTGTTCCGGCTTGGGCTCCGTCCTTTGTCCCTGCCCTGGCCGGTGTGTCGCTTTCTGCCCATGTCTCCCTCTTCGTCTCTGCACCTGGGCCGGCCTCTTCACCTGAGCTGCCCGCCAAATCCAAAGATGCGGTTGCCAGGCCCTTTACCTGCCAGTGGGGCACGCCAAGAGCTGCCGCCAACCCGTGGTAATGGGTGGTGGCCAGCACAGTGGAACCCGCTTTGTCGTTTTCCATGTAGTACTGGAGCAGCGCAGCGTAAAGCGCGCGCCCTTGAGAAGGGTTCGCGCCCCTGCCCACTTCGTCAAGGAGTATGAGCCCTCTTTCGCCCATTCTGGAAAGGGGCTGCTTTAGGCTTACGATTTCCGCGGCAAAACTGGACAGCCCCGGGGTTTGTTCTTGCCCGGGCTGGAAATAGATGAAGTCGTACAGGCTGAACTCCATCTTGCTGCACGGCACCATAAGCCCCCACTGGGCCATGGCCACGCACAGCCCCACAGTGGACAAGGCCACCGTCTTGCCTCCCATGTTGGGCCCGGTAATCACCGAAACCGTGGAATCCAGTTCTATGCTTATGCGCTGGTACTTCCCGCCCCTGGATTCAACTTCGTCCTTAACTAATGGATGGAATGCGTCCCGTAACATCAAATCCGAAGGCGGCGTATGTCCCGGCTCTTCCCTTATCACGGGCCGCGTGGCATCCATAGCTCGAGCCAGTTCAGCCTTGGACAGCAGGAAATCCAGTTCGCCCAAGGCGCATGAAGCCGCTTCCATGGCCTGAAGATGTGTCCTGAGCTCCAGGGACAGTTCCCGCAGCACTTGGGCTTCCTGCTCACTTTGTCTTTGCTTCAGCATGGTAAGCTCTTGTTCCCGCTTTGCCGCTGCCCTGGCAGGTATGAGCCTGAAATACACATGGGTAAGGGTTTGCCTGGTCTCCCCGAGTTCAGGCATGGACCTGGCCTTCTCAATCAGGTCGTGGTCTGACTTGCGCATGGCGGTTTCGCCCGTTTCTGAAATCCTGATGCCAAGGGATTGCTCCACTGCCCTTGCCTGCTCTGCCATTTGCTCTTGCCACATTTCCTGCGCTTGTTTGCGCATCTTCCTGGTTTCGGCAAGGGCAGGAGAATATGCATCGCTTATGTAAAACCTGGGTTGGCCCTGGGAACCCGGCGCAAGCAAATCTTCCACCGGTTCCAGCCCCGGGGGAACGGCTGTCCCGGGCCACCCTGCTATACCTGTCTGAGCTTGCAGGCCGCGTATTCTCCTTACACAAGCGCACAAGTTGGCGAGGATGAAGAGCTCCGCCAGAGAGAGCACCTGGCCGTCCCGCAAAAGATCCATGGCGTGGAAGGGGTCCTTCAGGGACTCTAAGATCCCCAGGATCTCCGAGAAAACAGCCGGGTTGCCGTCCCATAGTTTCACCACCGCTTCCAGCCGGTCAAACTCGCCCTCAAGGGCTCCCTCTGTTCCCGGCAGGAAGGGCCTTGCCCCGGCTTTCGCCCTGCGCCCTGGCGCTGACCTGGGCTTAACCGATGCCCAAATTTGGGCAAACCCCAGATGGTCTGAAGTGCTTGGGGGAAGGAAGTACCCTGTGGCGCTATGCCGGCTTCGTGTGTACCGGGGGTTTCCCGGGGTCACCCCATGGCCATGCCGCCTACCCCCTCTGTGCTCTTCTCCCCTGAAACAACGTCAAACACGGGCAGCGGATGTCCCACATCCATGAGGGAGGCGCCGATGGCGCCCACCATTTCCCTGGGATCGTGGGACATCCCAAGCCAATTCACAGGGTTAACCGTTACCGCCAGGAGCTTGAGGGGCTGGGTCACGTAGAGGTCCACGCCTGGGCGTTTGGTTGCAAATATGCTCACCGCGTCGCCGGCTATGACTGCAAACTCCCGCCTTTTCGCCCAGGCACGGGCCTTGTCCAGAAACGCCTGGCTGACCGCCCCCGGCACCACAACTGCCGCCGCATCTCCTGCCTGCTCCAGAATTAGATCTTCTATGCCCAGCACCGTCGGATGATCTGTGATTCTCAGAACATATGTCGTGTGTTGCTGCGTGTCCCTTTGTTCTGTATCCTTGCAGGCATCGATGAAACATACCTTGTCGCTTTCAACGGCTTCCCTGGCAAGGGCAGCGACGGCGTCCACAGGGTGCTCGGGCCTGGACAGCAGCCACACCAGGAACCCCATTTCCTGGGCAGCGGCTTCCAAGTCCATGTCCAGCGATGCCCCTGTTGCCAGGATCACGGCATCGGTGACCTTGGGGCTGGCGGCCGCCATCCGGTCCAGGGCGCCGTCAACCAGCACCATATCGGCACCCAGCTCAAGCAGCTTGCTCACGATTGCAGACAGTTCCCTCGCGCTCCGCGGGCCTACCAGCTCAAGGGCTACTTCCTCCGCTGCCCGGCCAAGCACGAGACGGCCGAACACCCCCTGGGTTCCCAGAACGTCTGCGATTTCCAAGCCCGACCCCGACCCGCGAAGCACGCCCTCGGCGGTGACTACCCACGCGCCTTGGGGCGCGGTCACGCTGGGCTTAGGCTGGCCTGTGAAGGCGTCGATGGCTTCCCCGTCGCGCCCTGACGACACCAGGCCTAAGGTCAAGCCCTGTGCAGACAGTTCCGACACCAGGTAGTTCATGGCGACTGTCTTGCCTACGTTCTTTGCTGTTCCGACTATTGCTACGGATCTGACGCCGCTACCTGTTACCACGTCTACAAGCTGCTTTCCCGTCTCCCTCACCCCCTGGCTCCTTCCCCTACGCTTCCTGGTTTCTTGGCCTCAGCCCCTGTGATTGTTATCTGTTTGGCTTGTGCCCTGTTTCTCATCTATTCGGCGCCTGACGTGTGCTTCCGCCTGCACCCTTGGTTATCATTCTTCGCTGCAGCAAGGTCCGTTGTCTTGACCTTCCTCGCTGTGGGCACGGCGCCGCTTGAACCGCTCGGTGTCCCTGGGTACCAAGCTCACCTGCTTACCGCCAATAAGCCCTGCTACGCCCACGGCATCCTTGTGGTCGCCGCCGCACAGCTTGCATTTTCCATCTTCAGTGCGGTTTTCGCTGAGATCGTATTCGGGCTCACGGTAAGCTGAGATTACCCCTTCGTAGTTCCTGACCACCACAGTGTTTGCGCCGAAAGACACCAGATAGTTCGGGGCTATGGGCACCTTGCCGCCGCCGCCGGGCGCATCTATCACGTAAGTGGGAACTGCGAGCCCGGTGGTATGGCCTCTCAGATACTCCATGATCTCAAGCCCTTCGGCCACAGTGGTCCTGAAGTGCTCGAGCCCCCAGGTAAGGTCGCACTGGTAGATGTAGTACGGTCTCACCCGGATCTTCAGGAGTCCGTGAACCAGCTCTTTCATGACCTTGGGGCAGTTGTTTATGCCCCTTAAGAGCACCGTCTGGTTGCCCAAAGGAATCCCTGCGTCAGCCAGGGTTGCGCAAGCCTTGGCGGCTTCCGGAGTTATCTCCTTGGGATGGTTGAAGTGGGTGTTAAGGTAAATCGGATGATACTTGGCCAGCATCTTGGCCAGTTCGAGTGTGATCCTCTGGGGCATCACCACAGGGGTCCTGGACCCGATCCTTATGATCTCAACGTGGGGAATCTCCCGCAGGCGGCTTACCACGTACTCAATCCTGTCGTCTGACAGGGTGAGGGGGTCGCCTCCGGAAATGAGCACGTCGCGCACTTGCTTGTTGCTCTTGACGTACTCGATTCCCATGTCAATCTTCTCGGTAGAGGCAACGCGGTCGGTAACCCCTACCACCCTGCGCCTGGTGCAGTGGCGGCAGTACATGGAACACTGTTCGGTAACCAGGAACAGGATCCTGTCGGGGTACCTGTGGGTTATCCCCGGCACCGGCGAATCCTCGTCTTCCGCCAGAGGATCGTACGCCTCCCAGGGAAGCACCCTGGCTTCGTATGCCCTTGGAACGGCTTGCAGCCTGATGGGGCCCGATTCGTTGCCGTATTCTATAAGGCTGGCGTAGTAGGGAGTTATGGCCATCCTCACCCTGGACAGGGCTACCTTGACCCCTTCTCTTGCCTCGTCGCTCAATCCGGCTACCTCAGCCAGTACATCTGCGTCTTCGATGCGGTTCCTCCACTGCCAACGCCAGTCATTCCATTCCGCTTCCGTAACGTCTTTGAACAAGGGGATCTCTTTCCAATGACGCATGTGTCATTACCTCCTTGGCGGGCCGGCAGTTGCCCTGCTTGCTGCTGCCTAAGTTCTGATTGAACCCGGCGTTTCTGATTTTATCCGTCGCTGTTGCCTTGTTGTCTTGAGCCAAGTTGCTCTGGCTGCACTTGCCCTAATTCCGGTTGCGCTGCTTAGGACACCTGCCGGCCTTTTCTAAAGAAGCACCGGCCAGCGCCGGCTACTTGAGGAACATTTCCTCAAGGATGCTTCTGAGCTTGTCATCGTTTCTTACGAGGTCCAGCGAGTAGTCTGCGTGGCCCTTTGCATAGCCGTTTCCGATTATCAATTGCACATCGGCGCCTACACCTTCCGCGCCCAGGGCCGCTGCGGTAAAGCTGGTGGCCATGGAGAAGAAGTACACTATGCCGCCTTCCCTGGCGCTCAAAATCGAAGCCATCTCGGTGCCCGGGATGCTCACGCAGTTGATGGTCACGTCCGCCTTCTTGCCGTCGTTGGCTTCCAGGAGTCTGTTCATTACGGACATGGCATTCCTGGCGTCACCCTGGAGCACTATGTCGCACACTCCAAGCTCTCTGAGCCTGGCAGCCGACCTGTCGCTGTGGGCAAGCCCTATCACTTTGCCCTCGGGCCCCACTTTCTTGGCTGCTACCGCGGCGCACATGAGCCCTGACTTGCCACCGGCGCCCAGGATAAACACTGTATCTCCCGGCTGTACCAGCCTGTCGGTTTGAATGGGAGCGCCTGCCACGTCGAGTACGGCAAGGGCAAGCTTATCTCCCATGTCGTCGGGCAGCACCGCAAACACGCCTGATTCGAAAAGCACTGCAGTGCCTTCTACGTCCACCTGGTCCTTGTCAAGGTGCACTTTCTTGATTTTCGAAATCTGGAGAGGGGTAAGGGACAAGGAAACCAGCGTGCAAATCCTGTCGCCTACTGTTGCCCCGTTCTTGCCTTCCACCTTGGGCCCGAATTCCTTGATCCTACCCAACAGCATCCCGCCTGAGCCGGTAACCGGGTTATGCATCTTGCCCCGCTTGCCAACTATATCCAGCACCGTGGCCGCTACATGAGCTTCTTTCTGTGCATCGTCCGCGCCTTCGGGAGCCGAGCTTACGATCTGTTTGAAGCTGGCTGCGTCTACGTTGAGGGTTTCCACCTCAATCAGTATTTCGTTGTCGCGGATTTCCGGCGTATTGTCGATCTTCCACGCTGCTTGAGGCAGCACGCCTTCGGGCTCAATCACCCTATGGCAACCGTAAGAACATCCTGGCTTGTACTGTTTCGTCATTTCAGCACCTCCGGATTCTCAGTAAGTTGCTTTCGGTTGTTGGATTGCTCACGGCAAATCCCTGCAAATCCTTGATACTGAATCCTTAGCTGTAAGTCCATAGCTGTAAACCGCTAGCCGTAAACCGATAGCTGCAAACCCATCATTATTGTTATTCATGCAACTTCCGTGCCACGGAGTCCGGCGGGCCTGTCAATCACAGAGAAACCGGATTTGTTCTGCTTGTCTTGTTCCGCTTGTCCTTGTTTCGTTTGTTTGTTCGGTTTGTCTTGCTTCCGTTCGTTCTGTTTCCCTTCCTTCACTCGTTTTTGTGCTGTTTCATTTGCTTGTTTCGTTCGTCGCGTTTGGCTCGTTCGCTTCGTTGCTTCCGTTGTCACGTGACTCTTCAACCGGGTCTTATCCTAGGGTCTTATCCTACTGTTTTCATACATTGAGGCAGGAATCGGCGGCACGGATGCCGAATATTGGTCATGTGTCTCAAGTCCAAACGCCAAATTCCCGGCAGCGTTTCGGCATCGGGGGCTTTCCGCCGGGAGGGCCTGACCAAACCTGACCGAAGGAGATAAGGAAGTGTTGCAGCGGCGAGAGAGCCGGGCTCTGATGCGAATGCTTGCCTCGGGCTTGTGGCCGTAGGGATTGCCGCGAAAATTGCCGCCCGGAGCGGTTATCGACCGGCCGGAGCAATCGCCGGGCCCAATGGGATGCATGGCGTTGACTGATAAGGAGGATGTACTCTGGACCTGTTGACTGCCCTTCTCAAAGTGCTGGAGGTGGCCACCGAAGGCATCCATGTGGTAGACGAACACGGGGTAACCGTTGTATACAACAAGGCCGCCTCTGAGTTTGACGGGCTCTTGCCCGAGGAGGTACTGGGCAAGCATATCCTGGAGGTCTTCCCTTCCCTCAGCCATGACTCAAGTACACTCCTGAGGGTGCTCAAGACCGGGGTTCCGGAGATAGCCAAGCAGCAGACTTTCACCAATTACAAGGGGAAGACGATCACTACCATTAACTCAACGTACCCGATCACCGACGGGGACACGATCATCGGGGCATGTGAGATTTCCACCGATATTACCCGTATCAAGGAAATGGCCGAAAGGATTGCCGACCTGAGTCAGGAACTCCGCAGCAAAGAACACGCCGAAAAGCCAGGCGTGACCAGGGCCAAATCTAAGATTTCCCGGAAATTCTTCACGGTGGACGACATAGTAGGGCAATCTGCGGTCATGAGGGATGTAAAGCGGCAGGTGGTTCAGGTTGCCCGCACCCAGTCCAACGTGCTTGTGTGGGGGGAAACCGGCACAGGCAAGGAATTGGTTGTCCAAGCCATCCATTCGGCATCTGACAGAGCTGATGCTCCCTTTGTCGCCCAAAACTGCGCCGCCTTGCCTGAAGGATTGCTGGAAGGCCTGGTTTTCGGCACATCCAAAGGCGGGTTCACAGGCGCCCAGGACCGCCCGGGACTCTTGGAACTGGCATCAGGCGGCACTTTGTACCTGGATGAAATCGATTCCATGCCCCTGGGGCTCCAGGCAAAGCTGCTGAGAGTGATCCAGGACAAGAGGGTGCGGCGGATCGGGGATGTGAGGGAAAGGCCGGTAGACGTAAGGATAATCGGCTCTACCAGCATGCCTCCCCGGCAAGCGGTGGAACAGGGCTTACTGCGGCCTGACTTGTACTTCCGCCTGGCGGTTGTTGAGATTGGCCTGCCGCCTTTGCGCAAGAGGCAGGAAGACATCCCGCTTTTGGTGTCGCATTTCTTGCGCAAGCATGGCAGGGGTAAAACCATCAGTGTATCTCCCGAGGTTATGTCGGCGTTCCTTACCTATGATTGGCCGGGCAACGTGCGAGAGCTCGAGCACGCCATAGAAGGCAGCCTCGCGTTCCTGAAAGGCGACACCATCGAGCCGGCTCACATCCCCCCGACGGTAAGGGGTATCACAGCCACAACCGGCTTGAACAAGGGATCTATACGCAGTCTCCTCAAGAACCACGAGAAGACTGCCATAGAAGAAGCCTTGAGACAGGGCGGTTCAGTGTCCCAGGCTGCAAGAATTCTGGGGATCCCGAGGCAGACACTCCAGTACAGGATGAAAATCCATGGGATTAAGTCGCCCCGCTCCAGAGACAAAGGTTGAGATGGAGGCCTGTTGACATTCAGTCCTGTTGACATTCAGTCCGGGTTCAGGAAAGGCATCGGAGGGGTCAAGGATTGGCAGGTGTCGTGCTGGTAGACCTTTGCAGCCTGCCGCTCCGGCCGTGCGGCGCGTCGGCAAGACCGGTCTGTGTAGCGCAGCAAATGCCTTGGAAGCGCACCTGTTACGATGCGGTTTTCGGCTTTGACGTAGAAGAACAGTGGGTGTGTCTCAGATTGCATACCCGTTCGATTTTGAAACACACCCACTTATATTGTCTCCCACAAACCTGTGCCTATTCTGCAGGACGATGGTATTCCGGCGGTATTTGACCCTGCGAGCAGACCCGAACCTGGCCTGAGACTGACCACTTCTCATTGCCAAAAGCCTTAGCCGGTTTGGAATTGGCCGGTTCGGGGCCTAACCTGGTCTGAAATTGGCCACCTCTGCCCGAGATCCGGTTCAGAATTGACCACTCCGCCGACTGCCAGACCGGAGACCGGTTCCAAATTGTCCAGTCTGGTGCCGCGTCCGGTCTGAGATTGTCCACCTCCGCCTCGGATCTGGTTCACGATTGACCAATCCGCCTTTCCGGAAGCCTGCACTGGTCTGAAACTGTCCACTTCCGAGGTGAAGCTGGCCTGAGGCTGGCCACTTCAGGCTCAGATCTGGCCAAATCCTGACCACTTCGGCCTCCTTCCATCTCCCACCTGGTCACGAATTGTCCACTTCCGCGTTCAACCTGGCCCGCGATTGACCACTCCAGGTCCGGACCTGGTTTCGGATTGGCCAGACGCCTAGAAGCCGGCTTGAATCTGGTCTGCGATTGACCGGTTCTCTTACGGATCTGGCCAAGAACTGACCATCTCAACTCGCAACCTGACACGGGGGTGGACCGGAAACCCGGAACGGACCCGAAAACAACGTGTGGCGGCTTTCCGCCGCCACGGATCATTGTCGAACCATGTTCTTAATGAACCAACGCTGTTTTTCGTGAGGCAAGGCTGTCTTCCATAAGCCAATGCTGTTTTTCCTAAGCCACGGCTCTCTTCCTGCTCTTTTTCCTGGCCATATCGCACATGTTCAATCGCACACCGCTAATCTGACTACATGGACTCCGGGGCCGACACTCCCGCCATCCTGAGTGCATTTGCCAAGACTATCTGGCACACCCTGGCAAGATACAGCCTGGCTGCACTGAGTTCTTTGTCTTCGCCCAGCACACGGCACTGAGTATAGAAAGAATGGAAGGCCGAAGCCACGTTCATCATGTAATTTATGAGTCTGTTGGGCTCCCTGGCCTGGCCGAATTCGTACACTTCCTCAGGGAAGGCGGCCAAGAGCTTCATCATCTGGATTTCGGATGGTTCCCTGAGCAGGGAGAAGTTGATCTCATTCGGACCTAATGCCGGGACGACCCCTTCCTGCCTTGCCTGCCTGAAGATGCTGGCTATCCTGGCATGGGCATACTGCACATAGTAGACGGGGTTTTCATTTGACTGGAGCCGCGCCAGGTCAAGGTCAAAATCCAGGTGGCTGGACGGCGCCCGCATCAGGAAGAAAAAGCGGCATGCGTCCTTCCCGGCTTCTTCCAGAAGTTCGTCCATTGAGATAAACTCGCCGCCACGCTTAGACATCTTGACAACCTGCTTGCCCCGGACGAGCCTCACCGTCTGGGCAATGATCACCTCAAGGCTCTCGGGGGGATAACCCAAGGCTGCGATTCCTGCTTTGAGCCGGGTTACATAGCCGTGATGGTCCGGACCCAGGATATTGATGAGGTGGTCGTAACCGCGGTCGAACTTGTTCTTGTGGTATGCGATGTCGGGCACAATATAGGTGAAGTTACCGTCTGACTTGACTACCACCCGGTCCTTGTCATCCCCGAACATGGTGGAGTTGAGCCACTCGGCTCCGTCCTTCTCGTACGTCAGCCCTTTCTGGCGCATGAGCTCGAGGGCTGCTTCAGGAGCGCCCTGATCGCGCAAGCTTTTTTCGGAGAACCAGGTGTCGTACTCAAGGCCGTAATTAAGCAGGGTTTGCTTTTGCTGTTCTACAATCCGGGACACGACGTATTGCTTCAGCCACTCGTGCCTCTCTGAATCAGGGAGTTCAAGGATGGTATCGCCTTTTTCCGCAACAAGCTCCTTGGCGATGTCTATGAGGTATTCGCCCCGGTACCCGTTTTCCGGGAAAGGCACCTCTTGGCCAAGCACCTGGCGATAACGGGCTTCCAGGGAATCGGCCAGCACATCCACTTGATTGCCGGCATCGTTTACGTAATACTCTCTGGATACCCGGTAGCCTGATGCCTCAAGTAGCGAAGCCAGGCAGTCCCCGATTGCAGCCGCCCTGGCGTTCACCGCGTTGAGCGGGCCTGTAGGGTTGGCACTCACGAACTCAATCAGGATTTTCTTGCCTCCGCCGTAATTGGTCGAGCCGTAAGCAGGCCCCTTCTTCCAGATGTCGGCCATGGCTTCCTCAAGCCAGCCTGTGCTCAGGAAGAAGTTCAGAAACCCCGGGCCGGCGATGTCGACCCGCTGTATCCAGGAATCTTCCAATGAAAGATAGCGGACGATGGCGCCTGCGACTGACCGGTCGTCGCACTTCACCTCGCTTGCCAATGCCATGGCAACGCTTGTGGCAAAATCGCCCTGCTCGGGCCTGGCAGGCATGGTTATCTTGATGTCAGCCTCTACATAATCAGGCAAATCACCTTTTGCTTTCGCCTTATCGATAGCTTTCGCTATTCGATCCTTAATGTCATTCTTCACTTTGCTTATGACGCTTGTGCTCTCATCCATCGGGGTACATCTCCTTTCGCAGCCGGTATAGCTGCTTTCACTTCCCGTCAGGAGCCAGCAGTAAGAGACATTCTCTCACAAGGGCTGCGGCAAGCAGCCCTGTCTGGCCTGTGTTATCGTATGCAGGCGCAACCTCTACCAAGTCTGCGCCTACGATGTTGCTACCGGCGAGGTAGGCAACTGCCTCCAGCAGTTCGTGGGATGTAATCCCGCCCGGCTCGGGAACGCCTGTTCCCGGTGCAAAAGCGGGATCAGCCACGTCAATGTCGATGGTCAGGTATACCGGACGCCCTTTTATCATGGGCATTATGGATTTCAGCGGTTCTAACACGTTGAAAAAGTGGATTTCCGAAAGGCCCTTGGCCTCTTCCAGTTCCTCTTCTGTTGCAGACCGTATGCCTAGCTGATATACCCGTCCGGGGCCCAGGAGTTCTACGAGCCTACGCATTACGGTACCGTGGGAAAGCTTCGTACCGGTGAATCTGGACTTAAGGTCAGCATGGGCGTCAAACTGGATTACCACCAGATCAGGATGCGCCTGGAGCACCGCCTTCACCAACGGATATGTAATCAGGTGCTCTCCCCCGATTGCCATGAACTTGCGGCCGCTTGCGACGATTTCCCCGGCAGCAACCTCAATCACTCCCAGGGCGTTTTCCACGTTGCCCATGGGCAAGACCAAGTCGCCTGCATCGTAGTAGTTTTCCGATATCACTGTGCGCTTTTGCCACAAGGAGAAATCTTCCAGGGCCATGGACGCTTCCCTTGTCGCAGCAGGCCCGAACCTGGTGCCCGGCCTGAAGGACGTGGTTTCATCGAGAGGAATCCCCATGATTACGCAAGGTGCGTCTTGGTTGAAAGATGACCACAGGAGCTTATGCGGACTGACCCATCGGGTATTGGGAACTTCGTTTGGCCCTCCGAGCAATACTATATACCTCCACTACATACCTCACTATGTACGTCCATATCTTCATACCTCCGGACGCTTCCGCCAGCACCGTCACTGGTATGGGATACCTATGTCGCGCTTGATCTTAGGGCTGAGCACGAACATGCTGCGATGGATCTCCGGAGAGTAGTGCTTCAGCTTCCAGGAATCGTCAGGCTTCCGCAAGGGAACTTCTGGGTCCGGCCCAAAGGACGCGCATGTGAAGCTCCACAAGGATCCCGGATAACTGGGAACGGGAGCCGTATAAAGCTTGGCAACCGGGAACACCTTGGCTATCCTACTGAAAATCTCCCTCACGATATCAGTCATTGCCAAGGGGCTTTCAGTCTGGGCACACATTATGCCGCCCGGTTTGAGTATGGCTGCTATGGACCGGTAGAACTCAGGCGTGAACAACGCTAAACCGGGGCCTTCAGGATCCGTTGAATCCACTATCACCACGTCGAACTTGCGATCTGTCTCAGCAACGAATTTGAGCCCGTCCTCGATCAATACCGTGGCCCTTGGGTCGCTGAACCCGGTATTCCACAGGGGAAGGTACTTCTTGGATGCTTCGACCACGTCGCCGTCTATGTCCACCATCACTGCTTGCTTTACCTCAGGATGCCGCATGACTTCCCTGAGGGTGCCGCCGTCCCCACCCCCGATTATGAGCACATCCTCAGGGTTCTCGTGGCTGAACAGCGGAACGTGGGCGATGCTTTCGTGGTACAGGTACTCATACTTCTCAGTTGTCTGGATGACGTTGTCCAGGGTCAGCATCCTGCCGAGTTCAACTGTATCGTAGATGGCCAGATGCTGGTACTTGGTACGCTTCGTGAAGACCACGGACTTTATCTGCACGCCTATCATAAGGCCGTCTACCCATTCTTCAGTGAAGTATACTTTCACCTGAGTCCCACCCCCGGGTTCAATAGTACAAATATCCTCGCCAAACATCGAGGGCATTATATCAGAAAAGGGCAGCACGGTGAAATATGGCTGGCCGCCGGGGTTAAGAGGCTTGGTGTGTTGCCTTTCAAATAGAAGGTTGATAAGCTTGGGTGTTCGGGGATGGGTTCACAGAAGCATGGATTGTTGGAAGAATGGGTTCTTTGGAAGGGTCACTTCTTAGAATGATGAGTCTTTGAGAAGACGAGTTGGAAGGGAAGGGTGGGTATGGCAGACTCACGGGACACAACCCGGGACAACGCACAACCGGAAGGCAAGTCGAAACAGGAGGACAAATCAAGGCCTGTGGATACAGTGAAACCCGAAGGCGGGGCAAAACCGACAGGCGCATCCAAGTCCGGCGCCCCTTGCCTTAAACCCGCATTGCTTAGCGTGCTCAAGGCAAGTGTAGCGGCAGGCCTGCTGTTCGTTCTGTTCATGGGCGCCCTGTTTGTGCTCTTGCCCTTGCCTGAACCGTCCATACCTGAAGCCACCCGCATATACGACGTTGACGGCAAACTCGTGTCTTCCCTCTTCGTGGAGAACCGGGTGGTAGTGCCTTACGATGAGATCCCAGAATCCCTCAAGAACGCCGTGGTGGCGGTGGAAGACAAGCGGTTTTTCTCCCACAAAGGGATCGATCTGAACTCCATCGCCAGGGCATTACTCAGGAATTTCAGGGCAGGAGAGGTGGTTGAAGGCGGCAGCACCATCACCCAGCAGCTGGCCAAGAACCTGTTCCTCACCCATGAAAGGACGTTGAAGCGCAAGATACTCGAAGCGGTCTATACCATCAAGCTTGAGCAGCGTTACACCAAAGAAGAAATCCTGGAGATGTACCTCAACATCATCTACCTCGGCCATGGGAGATACGGTTGCGAAACCGCGTCCAGGCTGTATTTCGGCAAGTCCGTGAAGGACCTGACGCTGGCAGAATCAGCCATGCTGGCAGGGATTATCAAAGGGCCGGAGATATACTCACCCTACCACGATATGGAGCTTGCTCAGCTGAGGAAGGCCATAGTGCTCGACCTCATGGTGGAGCAGGGGATGATCGACGAAGCCACGGCAGACCAAGCCAAACAGGAAGAGATCGAACTTGCGGGGATTCCCAAGGGCAGCGCAGCCTACTTCGTGGATTTCGTTGTGGCGCAGATCCGTGACTGGAACCCTCATGTGGCTTCGGATATTTACAGGGGCGGGTATGAGGTATACACAACCCTGGACCTGGATATGCAAGCTGCCGCCGAGGAAGCGTTTTCCCGCTACATGCCTGAAGGTAGCCAGGACTCGGAAGGCATAACGCAACCCCAAGGCGCCTTGGTTGCGGTTGAGCCGCATACAGGCCATATCAAGGCGCTGATAGGAGGGCGCAGCTACAGCGAGACCCAGCTCAACCGGGCTTATCAGGTAAGGCGGCAGCCGGGATCCGCGTTCAAGATCTTCCTTTATGCGGCGGTGCTGGATTCAGGTTATCCGATAAACCAGGCTCAGGTATGTGCGCCCGTTGAGTTTCCCGGAAAGTCTTCGGGAGACGTGTACAAGCCGCGGGACTTCGGCTGGCAGGCGTACCACTATGCGCCTTTGGACATCCGCCAGGCAGTGGCCATATCCGACAACGTGGTGGCTGCCAAGTGGGCTTCGGAAATAGGCCCGGGCACCATTGTCCAGTACGCAAGGAAACTGGGAGTGGAGAGCCCCCTTGAACCTAATATACCCCTAGCCCTTGGAGCATCCGAGGTTACGCCCCTTGAGATGGCGGCGGCGTGCGCCGCTCTGGCCGCTCAAGGCACATACGCCAAACCCATAGCCATCCTCAAACTGGTCGACTCCAGCGGGAAGGTGTTGCTGGAAAACCAGGTTGAGACCAGGCAGGCCCTTAACCCCGACACGGCGTACATGCTAACCAGCGTGTTACGTTCAGTGTTCAGCCCGGGTGGCACAGGCTCTGGGCTTGAAGGTTTCCTCGGCAACAGGCCGGTTGCAGGCAAGAGCGGCACTACGGACGACCATTTGGAAACGTGGTTCGTGGGCTACACCAGGGAGCTTGCCTGTGCAGTGTACGTGGGCTGGGACAACCGGGAGGAGTCTCTGTCAGGCACAGGTTCTTCCGTGGCGGGGCCCATTTGGGCAAGTTTCATGGGCAAGGCTCTTGCAGGCCGGCCGGCCAGGGGCTGGGATATGCCTGACAACCTGTACTGGGGAAGGGTTTGCGACAAGACAGGCCAAAGGGCTAACATCACCTGCTTCGACTGGCACTACGAGTTGTTCAGGCAAGGCTCAACTGCACCTACCTGCCCCACAAATCACGTGTTCGAGTACTTGTTCGGCCGGAACGGCCGGAATCTCGACGGCCAGGCCGAAGACTCCGAGGACCATGCAGCCAACAGGGTGCCATATTTCATCCCAAAGGATGCCCCTGCTAAACCATCTGCAACCTTCAGTGGGGCCGAAGCAGATGATGTCCTGCCCTACCTGCAACCGGACACAGAACCTGACGGTGAGTCGGGCGAGGAGGCCCATGATGAAGCCGATAACGGGGATTTGGAACCCGGTCACGGGCCTGACTTAGAAGGGGATGAGGGCACAGGGGCTGACGATGAGGGTGAAGAGTCCGGGTAACCGTCTAACCTAATGTCATTCTAGATGTCATCCTAGATGCTATCCTAGATGTTATCCTAGGTATCACCCTACGCACGGTCGAACGGACGGTAAGGGCGAAAAGCCCGGTAAATACGGGGATCGCCCGCAATCGCAGGCAATCCCCGGAAGCGCAGGCCAAGTGCGTTTATCAACGTGCCTCTGACGGTGCCTCGATCAAGGTTATTGTGAACTCGAGTTCTTGATCGCCCCTGAGCACTTTCATCTTCACGTTGTCCCCCGGCGACAGTTCTGATATGAGGGCTACGAAGGTACCGACATCGTTGATGGTGTGCCCTGCGAACTCGACTACTATGTCCCCTTGGCGCACGCCCGCCTTGGCTGCCGGACCGCCGGACACCACGTCGTAAACGTAAATCCCCCGGTCTATTTTGACCGTAGGCTTGTATATCCTGACTTCGCTGCGATCCATAAGGCTCAGCCCTGCAAACGCCCGGCGAACCCTGCCCGTTTCCATGATTTCAGTGACTATGCGCCTAACCTGATTGGAGGGGATGGCAAATCCCATACCTTCCACTGCTTCCACGTTGAGTTTGGCCGAGTTGAGCCCGATAACTTGCGCATCGCCGTCTATGAGGGGACCTCCGCTGTTACCTGGGTTGATCACCGCATCCGTCTGAATGAGACGCATGTATGCGTCGCCGACCTTGAGCACCCTGTCCAAACCTGAGATTACTCCCACCGTAACGGACCTGTTGAACTCCATGCCCAGGGGATTGCCGATAGCAATGGCAAGCTGCCCCGGCTTCAACTGGTCCGAGTCGCCGAAAACCGCCGTAGGAAGCCCGGTTCCGTCTATCTTGATGACTGCGAGATCGGTAGCCGGGTCGGCGCCGATTATCTCCGCCTCCATGGTTCGCCCGTCTGCGAGGAACACGGTGATCTTTCTGGAATCCCCGGCTATCACGTGGTTATTGGTGACGATATATCCGTCGCTCGTGATTATCAAACCTGACCCTGATGTGTCCCTGAGATATTCCCGGCCGAAAATGTCGTAAAGAGACCTGGTGTTGACTATGCCTACAACCGCCGGACTCACCTTTTCGGCCGCATCTACCACCACCTGCCATGGGTCGCTGGAAGGCACGTAGTTGGTAGATCTGATGTTGGAAGACGGGTTCTCAGTCTGCCAGGAACCGGCTGAAGACGGAACCGATAGCTGCAGCCCTTCAATGTGGCCGATGATGATGCTGGGCACTATGGCAGTCGTAAGCAGGCCTCCGATAATGGCACCTACCAAGCCCGTCAAGAGATAAGGCCATATCCGGGTGCGCTTACGCTTTGGTGTACTGCTCGGTCCAATGCTTGGCCCCGTGTTTGGCCCGTTGCCAAGCATATTGTTTGACATGTTCATAGTCTCGTAATCCATGACACCACCCCCAAGACTAAATAAGGCTCTTGTGTTGTCTGAATATGCTTAGCGCCGCATAAGTTGACCATAAATACCACTACGTACGGAGAGCATTCATGTCTGCCACCGACATTGAGGCCAGCACCGGTATCCATGTCCGCACCGGCACTCATTCCACACCGGCAGTCATTTCGTCATGGGTACTGATGACTGCGCCGATATTCGCCCCATGTCGGCAATAGCTTCCTTTAGCCAGAATGTTTGGCTCCTCTTCATTGAGTGTTTGCACCTGATAGTATTATACATCCCAGAAAGAGACAATTGGGATACAAGCTGGGGGAGTTCATCATACAGGGCGCCGGCTGTACCTGCCTCGTTGTGGGCCTCAGGGCTCTGACCTTAAGGCTTCACGAGACTTCACAGTAAGCCGTAGCCGACGCCCGTTTGTTTTCTCACGCTGTGGATCGTTCCGTCCAAAGCATTATGGCCGATATCGAGGAATCATCCGCCGACCGGAGACAACAACGTTCCCGGCACATCCGCATTATTCCCGTTGTCCGCAATGTCCGCCCGTAATGTCCGAATCGACCTCAGTGTGTGTCATCCGCCCCGGTAACCGCACTAACCGCATTGACCCAGGTGACGGCATTAACCCCATTGATCCCTGTGCGCGCGGGTCAGCGGCCTTTGCACTTGTCACTGAGAATCCATCAGATGGCAAGCCACAAGGTGGCCCGGACTCACTTCTCTGAGCTCCGGATGCTCCTTGCACGCGTCAAAGGCATGGTCGCAGCGTCTTGCAAACCGGCACTCAGGAGGAGGATCGATAGGCGATGCGACCTCTCCCCTGATCAGAATGCGTTCTCTCTTGTGCCTAATGTCCGGGATGGGGATGGCAGACAGCAACGCTTTCGTGTACGGGTGCAGCGGATTCTCGAACAGCTCTTCAGTCGGCGCCTTCTCCACGATCTTGCCCAAGTACATAACGGCTACTTCATCTGAAATGTGATGGACCACCGACAAGTCATGGGTGATGAAGATATAAGAAAGCCCGAATAGCATTTGAAGCTCTTTGAGCAAGTTGAGGATTTGGGCCTGAATTGAAACGTCAAGGGCAGACACCGGCTCGTCGCAAACGATGAATTTGGGTTCCACTGCTAACGCCCGGGCTATTCCCACGCGCTGGCGGCGGCCGCCGTCAAGCTCATGGGGGTATGAGTTAAACAGCCGGCCGGCAAGCCCCACAGTGGCCATCAATTCGGCAACCCGGTCATCCACTTCTCTCTTGGACCTGAAAAGCTTGTTTGCGATGATGGGCTCGCTGATTATCTGGCTTACTGTCTTACGTGGGTCAAGGGATGAATAGGGGTCCTGGAAAATGAGCTGCATCTCCCTGCGATAGCTCCTGAGCCCGCTCTTGTGCAGCTTGGTGATATCCCTGCCTTCGAACAAAATCCTGCCTGAAGTGGGCTCAATCAACCTCAAGATGGTTCTGCCGACGGTAGTCTTTCCGCAGCCTGATTCTCCAACCAACCCAAGGGTCTTGCCCCGCTCCACCGAGAAGTCAATGCCGTCCACTGCGCGCACCGTGCCCCGTCTGGTCTTGAAGTGCTTTACCAGATCATCAACTTCCAGAATTATGTCACTCATGGGTTGTCTGCCCCCCTCTTTATGTGGAATCCCGGACGGCTGTAATATGCGCTGCAGCGAACGTAATGGGTGTCGGAAATCCTATGCGCGGTCTGGGGCTGGGTACAATCGTCGCCCGCATACGGGCAACGTGGACGGAAAGCACACCCTTCCGGCAGCCGCGTGGGATCAGGCGGAAGACCGTAGATTGGCGTAAGCATGGCTCGCCTGTCTTTGATATAGGGTATGGAGTTAAACAACCCTTCCGTATACGGGTGCTTGGTCCTGAGGAAAACATCCTCCAAAGTGCCTTTCTCAACTATGTTGCCCGCGTACATCACCGCCACTTCGTCGCAGATTTCAGCCACGATGCCTAGATCATGGGTGATCATTATGAGGGAAGTCTGGTACTGGCGGCGCAGATTCTGCATTAGGTCGAGCACCTGTGCCTGGATGGTAACGTCCAAGGCTGTAGTGGGTTCATCGGCAATCAGCAGTTTCGGACGGCATGCCAGGGCAATCGCAATTACAACCCGCTGTTTCATTCCGCCTGAAAACTGAAACGGATATTCGGCTGCACGCTCACCGGGAATGCCGACCATTTCCAGCATTTCAGCGGCACGCTTCTGAGCCTCGGCATAGGAGACGTCTTCATGCAAATAGATGCTTTCGGCTATCTGCTCCCCGACGGTGAAGACGGGGTTAAGCGCTGTCATAGGATCTTGGAAAATCATAGAAATATCCTTGCCGCGGATCTTTTCCAGTTCACTCTCAGACATGCTCAGCAGGTCATGGCCGTCGAGTTCCATACGTTCGCATTCCACAACGCCGGGCGGGTCGGGTACCAGACGGAGTAGGGCCAGAGCGGTGGTGGTCTTGCCTGCACCGGTTTCACCCACCAGACCTACGGACGTCCCGCGGCGGATCTGGAGGTCCAAACCGTTAACCGCGCGTACGATGCCGCCTTCGGTCTCATAACGGACCACAAGGTTTTTCAGGTCGAGAACCAAGTCTTTTTCGTTCATGATTGCATCACCTATTGTTTCAGTCTAGGATCCAGAGCATCTCTTAGGCCATCGCCGACAAGGTTGAAAGCGAGCACGGTGATCATAATCGCTAAGCCCGGGAAAAAGGTTAGGTAAGGGTAGTCGCGGATGAACTCCCGGCCGCTTGAGAGCATGGCTCCCCATTCAGGCGCAGGTACAGGAACACCAAGGCCCAAGAAGCTCAAATGGGATGCGGTCAAAATACCGTTTGCCACACCCATCGTAACCTGAACGATTATGGGCGCCATGGAGTTCGGCAACACGTGGCCGAAGATGATCTGGAAGTCGTTCAAACCGCACACGTGAGCGGCTTCGATGTATTCCTGATCTCGCACGGGCAACACCGCCGCCCGGGCAGTGCGTGCAAACATGGGCACATAGACCAGACCTGTTGCAAGCATCAGAACCCAGAGGCTTTGTCCGAAGGCAGCCATGATGGCGATACCCAGCAACACAGATGGTATCCCCATGAAGATCTCGCAGAACCTCAAGATGAGGTTTTCAACCGCACCCCCGAAATAGCCGGCAATAAGGCCGAGAGTGCTCCCTACGGCACAAGATATCGCTACCGATACGATACCCACGGACAAGGAGTATTTGGCGCCGTAGAGCACACGGATGAATATGTCCCGGCCATATTGGTCAGTACCGAAGGGGTGATTAGCCGAGGGAGGCTGCAAACGGTTTCTCACGTTTTGCTGAACGATGTCTTTGCTGTAATCGAAGGTGAACTGCGCGATGATTGCAACTATTATCAACAAAAGCACAACGAAAAGCCCAACCATTGCGCTGGGGCTCTTTTTGTAGTTTCGCCAGACTTCAGCGGCAAGGCTGCGCTTCTTGTAGGCCCTGATTTCGTCTAAGGAGTACTTTCTTTGTTCGGTTGCCATACACGTCACCTCCCTTACTGCGAATAGCGCGCTTTGATGCGTGGATCGGCGTAAGCATAAGCTATGTCAACCAACAACATGGTTACCGTCATGATCATGGTAAATAGCATGATGCATCCCGTTGCTAGCGGGATGTCCCGATGGTTTATTGCAAACACAGTCAAGCGTCCCACACCGGGCCAAGCAAACACGGTTTCAATGGCAACTGCGCCCCCGAAAGCATTGCCCAGGGTGGAACCGAAGATGGTTATGATGGGAATCAAGGCATTCTTGAGGGCATGCTTGTAGATGACCACTCTTTCGCTGACGCCCTTGGCCCGGGCTGTACGCACGTAGTCCTGTCTGATTACCTCGAGCATTGAGGAACGGGTAATACGCGTCAGGTGGCCCGCCTGGCCGGCCCCCAGGGTAATGGCAGGAAGTATTACAGAAGAAAAACCATGGATTCCACCCGACGGCAACCATCCCAGTCTCAAGGCAAACAAGATAATGAGCAGCAAACCTAGCCAGAAGCTGGGCATAGACACCCCCAGCATGGCAGTAACCATGCTGAAACCATCCAGCCACGACCTGTGATGGGTGGCTGCGGCAATCCCCAGAGGGACGGAAATCAGCATGGCAACGATGATGCTTCCAAACGCCAATTTCGCTGTAGCCGGAAACCGCGCCTTGAAAACGTCAATCACAGGTTGTTTCATAGACAGGGACATGCCGAAGTCGCCTCTCAGGAGATTGCCCATATACCGGAAATAGCGTTGGATCAAGGGGCCGTCCAGACCCAACTCCTTGCGTAGTTGTTCGATTTCTTCTTCTGTCGCTTCCTGGGGCGCCATAAAGGCAACTATGTCGCCCGGCGCCAGGTCCATCAAGAAAAACACGACAAGGGACACTCCCAGGAACACCGGTATCATCAGCAGTATTCGCCGTACAATGTATCGACCCATAATTACGTCCTCCCGAAAGCCAGTCTAGTAGAATCCAATCCCCCAATCCCCGTACCGAGCATTGGGGGATTCGTCACCTTATTCCATGCCTCGGCTACATGTGAGGGAGGCAACAATCACTCGATGATTCTCTCTATCATCTTGAACTGGTGAACCAGAGCCGGGTGGAGTAATGCGCCTCTTACACCCTTAGCCGCACCTGCTGCCAAAGTGGCCTGCGCTATAGGTACCCAGTTGACGATCTCGGTCGTAAGGAGTATCTGTAGTTCTTCGTACATCTGGGCACGTTTTGCAGGGTCTGTTTCAGACGCTGCAGCGTCGATCTTGGCATCAAGCTCCGGATCGTTGTGATTTGTGTAGAAGGAACGGCCTCCTTTAGAGTGGATCGGGTTCCTGAACATGTAGTCCGCGTTCATACCCGGAGTCCATGAGGTGACAAATACTTCAACGGTCGGATCAGTTGCCAGTCTATCCATAAAGGCTGCTTGCTGCAGGAATTCTACAGATACCTCTATGCCGTACCTGGCCATCTGCGCCTGGAAGTTCTCCGCCATCTTCACGCGGTGTGCTGCGTCAGAGGTAACCAGGTGGAGCTTGAGCCCCTGAACCCCAAGCTCATCGAACATCTGTTGCGCCTTATCCGGGTCGTACGGAATACCTTCAATATCTGCATAGTACTCCATATCCCGGCACATGATGCTTGTAGAAGCCTGTGCATAGCCGTCCCACGCGGCTAGTATCATTTCTTCTTTGTCAATTGCATAGGCAACGGCTTTGCGGAACTTGGGATTTGAGACAATGGAATCAAAGTTGGATAAGTTGAACCCAATGAAGTGCTGTCCGCGGCCGGTTACGGTGATAAGCTGCAGGTTCGGGTCCTGCTCCAGACGCGGCCAATCGCTCGGATTGGGCGACAGGATGAGGTCTACTTCGCCGTTTTCAAGGGCTATCATACGGGCTGACGCTTCAGGAATCATGCGGAAGACAAGGCGCTTGGTGTTGGGCACGGGATAGAGAGTACACTCCTCAAACCTCACGAGAGACACGTAATCGCCCGGGACGAACTCTTCGTACATCCAAGGACCGGTACCGATCTTCACGGCTTCTTCTTCGGGCATGCTTTCAAAGGCTTCCTTGGACAGGATTGCCAAAGAGTTTGCAGCAAAGGCGTAGTTGAAGTCCACGTCTCCGGCGTGCAGCTTGACTTCAAAGGTGAGCTCATCAATGGGTATGAACTCCTTAATCTTTCCTACATACGGAGCGGTAATGGGCTTTTGGGCAGCTCTCTCGAAGGTAAACTGCACATCGTCCACATCGAGGATGGTGCCGTCGTGGAACTTAACCCCTTCCTTCAGTTTGAACCTCCAATGGTCAGGGGCTATCATTTCCCAAGTGTCAACTAGCTCGCCTTCGTTCCTCATACGCTCGAGGTTGGTGTCGGTCAACAGGTCGTGGGTACAATCCTGTACTATCTGGTCGGTTTCCGCCGTGGTCATCATCGGGTCAATGGTTGTGAATTCGTCTGCTACGGCGATGATTATTTCCTCTTTGTACCGCGGCCCGCCGCTGGGTTCGCCGCCGGGCTCCTGCTGCGGTTCCTTGGGAGTACAACCGCTAATCACGCCGACAGCCATAATCATGCAAAGCAACAGTGCAATACTCTTTCTCAGACTCAATGCCTTCCCTCCTAGGATAGAAGTAACGCCTTGATTCTGTAGAACAGGTACATAACGAGGCTGCTGAAGTCACGTCTGCCGGCACCACCTCCTGAGAATCCGGCTGGATTGTCAGAACCTGACGCCAGCCGGTCCTTTGTCTTGCCTCTAGTGTCCGGCGGCTCCCCGGGATCCGTATGGGCCTGCCCTGAAAGATCGGTTTCTCGTGGGGGTGGGTCACTCTAGGCACATCACTACGATACTTCGACCATCTCATGGGATTTGGCACTGTATTTATCTGAGGAAATACTGGCACAAACCATCTGGAAGAAAACATGGTGTTAGTGCCCGAGCGCTTGCTGCGGTTTTCCGCAGGACCATGCAGGTGCCTGGGACTGGTACATGTAGTGCTTCAATCAGTGCCTGGTCTGTGTGATGTTTGTCTCAGCCCTTGATATCCACCCTCGGAATCAATGTTTTGCCATCCCGGAACTCAGCCGCTAATGCCCCCTTGCTTTCTGCTTTGATTCTCCAGTTTGGCGTCATGTGGTTCAAAGACACTTACTCACTTCTGATTAAGAAACTTCTGAATAGCTTGAACTGCCTCATTGCTAATGCGCATATTTCTACATTGAGTTGAAAAAATCCTCCCTCCACAACATGGGTTTTTCCTATCAGCTAACTGCCGCTGGTATTCTCGGCTTCGGCAAGATACAGGTTTCGGTAAATCACCGGCCATACCAGTGCCGGGGAGTGTTAACAAGAAAGGGGGATAGACATATCAAGTGAATCCTCATGCATCATCCAAGCCAAGTTTATCGGGGATGAAAGGCGAAAAGGGTTATTCTCCCACCCGTCTTCTACCCGTCTCCTACCCGTCTTCTACCCGCTGGACATCAGCGCCCAATGCCGTAAGCTTGTCTACCACAGACTCATAGCCCCGTTCGATAATCTCAAGCCCGTACACTTCGGTGGTGCCTTCAGCGGACAGCCCGGCCACCATCAGGCTGGCGCCTGCCCTTAAGTCAGTGGCCCTCACCGGGGAGCCCACAAGCCGGGAGGTTCCTTCTACCACAGCGGTCTTGCCTTGGACCTTGATGTTGGCTCCCATCTTCACCAGTTCACTTATGTACCCGAATCTGTTTTCGAACACCGATTCTTGGATGACGCTGACCCCGCGGGCCCGGCTGAGCATGGCCGTCAGAGGCTGCTGGGCATCGGTGGGGAAGCCGGGGTATGGCAGGGTTTTTACGTTCACCGGATCAGGGCGTTCAGGCCCGATAACTCTCACATAATCTCCGTTTTCTTCTGTCTCCGCACCTGCTTCCCTGAGTTTAGCGATTACAGGCTCAAGGTGCTTGGTTATTACGCCGTGGACCTCAACATCCCCGCCTGTGGCCACTGCTGCCATCATGTAAGTGGCGGCTTCTATGTTGTCCGGGATGACCGAATGGCAGGTGCTTTTCAGGGCCTTGACACCCTTGACCCTGATGATGTCCGTGCCCGCCCCGTGGATCCTGGCCCCCATGGAGTTGAGACAGTTGGCCAAATCCACCACATGGGGTTCTTTGGCTGCGTTTTCGATAAGGGTGGTGCCTTCGGCCATGCATGCGGCCAGCATGATGTTGATAGTCGCTCCCACGCTGGGGATATCCAAGTATATGGGGGCGCCTTCCAGTTTCCTTGCGCCGAGCCGCACAACACCGCCTTCCACGGATACTTCGGCGCCCAGGGCCCTAAAGCCTTTCAGGTGCTGGTCTATGGGTCTTGGGCCGATGTCGCACCCTCCCGGGAGACCTACCTCTGCCCTTCCGAACTTAGCCAGGAGCACACCCATGAGGTAGTAGGAGGCCCTGAGTTTCCGTACCAGGTCATAAGGGGCAACATGGGACGAAAAACCGTTGGGGGAAATGGTCATGGTGTTCTCGTTGAGGGAAACAAGCGCGCCCAGATCCTGAAGGATCTGGGCGAACACCTGCACATCACGTATAGCAGGGACGTTTTCGAGAGTAGACTGCCCGTCTCCAAGAAGTACCGCCGGTATTATGGCTACCGAGGAATTCTTGGAACCTCCGATTCTCACGCTCCCTTTGAGCCTATTGCGTCCTTGGATTACAAGCTTTGCCATGGTTTCCGTCTCCCGAATATCTGCTATACCGTGATTCCCTTTACATAGTTGTCTGTTTGTGAAAAAGGTTAGCTACTTATAGAAACTCAACGGGTCTTTGGCGACACCTTCCACATGGACCTCGAAGTGGAGGTGCGGCCCTGTAGACCGACCTGTACTGCCCACATATCCTATGACATCGCCCTTCTTCACTTCCTGTCCCGTGGATACCTTGATCTCAGACAAGTGGGCGTACCATGTCTGCATATCGCTCCCGTGAGCTACCTTGACGAGATTTCCGTAACCCCCGTTCCATCCGGCGAAAACAACCATCCCCGAATCCGCCGCTCTCACGGGCGTGCCTGCCGGAGCGCCAATGTCCACTCCCCTGTGATACGTGCCCCACCTCGGGCCGAAGTTGGAAGTTATCGTGCCTTGTACAGGCCATGCCAGTTCTCCTGAACCCATCTCAGGCACTTGCTTGTTGCCTTTCACGACCTTCCGGGTTTCCGGATAGGACAGGATCTTTTCGGAGAGCCTGCGCCTGCCGACTTCCTGGCCGTTCTCCCTCTGAATCTCCTCTACGATCTCCTTCTGGCCGCTCTTGCCTGCTTGGATCACCGTTTCCTGCCACGGCCACATGGAAGAATCGTAGGTCACTTCAGTGGAAAAAGGAATTGACACAGTGTAGGTTACAAGCTCACGGCTGTACAGGGTAACATAGGGATCGGGGACAATCAGGTTGAGGTTATCTCCAGGCTTGATTAGGTCGCCTTGGATATTGGGGTTTGCCCTTCTCAGTTCTTCAACGGTCATGTTGTTGGCCTGGGCAATAGCCCACAAGCTGTCTCCACGCTGGACCACATAGCTGAGCATCTTGTCCGTGCCCCGGGTAAGGATAGCCACTGCTTCGTCCTTGCTGCGGAACAAGTCTGTGGGCACCTCTTGCTCGACTATGTCGATCCTTTCTTTTATAAGCACTTCTTCAACGGTGGCATGCCCCGCGTCTACAATGCTGCTTATGTAGTTTTTCCTGAGATCATCGAGCGCCCCGCGGGCCGCATCTTCAGAACACAGGGCTACCACATCTTCTCCGTTTACACAAACCACATAGCCCTTGGCGACGAATCCGATCCTTTCTTTGAGGGTCTCACCGAGCCGGTCGGGATCGGTAACTTCCAAACCTTTTTCCCATTTGACCTTCTGGCAATCCACCTGACATGAAGGGATGGCTTCCGCACCAACCCTAAACGATTCCTCTTCTGAAAGCCTCCACACAATCTGGTCTATAATGCTTGGGTCGTCGGTATATCCGATGAGCTCGCCGTCAGCGGTGACGGCGTACAGGCTGGGGCGGTTGGCGTTGGCCATTGTGACTGCCAAGATGGCTATGGCCGCGACCGCCACCCCTATAGTTATGTACAGGGCATTTCTGTTAAGTCTGCGCGTCCTAAGCTTTCTGCCTCCGGCTCCTGACGCATCCGGCACGTTCGTTCTTCTAGGCTTCCGCCGCCCGGGCGGCAGGCCTGACTCGGCCTTCTCTACGTTCATGCAAGTTTCATCCATTTGTCTTGCCGCACTCAACACAAACCCGCCAATTCCTAACTCCGCTGGATATCGTGGCCCTTCCTCCTACTTAAAGTGCAGCCCTTCCCTCCTTCCGAGAAATTCCGCGTTTACGGGGACATGCGCCTTGCGCACCTTTCGTCCCGGGGTTGCTCTTCAGGATTGCCCTTGTATTGCAAGAGGCAATATTCTCTCCTGAGGAGAAAATTCCTGCCGGGTAACAATCGGGTAACGTAAGGCATATTATGCAAACCCGTTCACAACGGACACAGCCCATCGGAAACAACAGAGGCCCGCGATGGACATCCCTCCAGCCCAAAATGGGGGACCTGGCAACGGGCATGGGAATGTCGGCCCGTCGTGATAAGCTCCTAGTATACATAATCGATTATAAAGGATGGACTTGGGTTATCAATCCTTTTCCGCCATTTCATTTCCTCTGTTGGTTTGGATATCCTGCAAGCTCCCTGACGGTAATTAATGCCATGGGAAGCTCGTTATTATAATTCCCCCGGACAGGTAAATATTATATGTCCAGGAGAGTGTTGCCACTCATGAGGCATAGGCAAAGCTACGAGGCGGTCTACATGTTTAGGGTGAGAAGGCCTGGGCGGCCGCTCTTGTTGCTTTTGGCGCTCTTCTGCATGGCTGCAGGCATGAGCGCCGGAGCGTATTCTCAATTGGGCAGGGCTTCTTCCGGTTACGGAACCGAATGGCGCCGCGGGCCCCGTCCCACCGGAGCGGCTTGGACCGGGCATGAGGGTTCCGGTGAACTGACTGCCGAACCGGCTGCCCTGGAAGTGACCTTCATGCTCCCCGATCCTGGGCCCGGTCCCGATTCCGATCCCGGGCAGGGTCTCAGTGTCGATTCCGATGTCAGGTCTCTTTCACCCGACCCAGGTTCAGCCGATGACCTTCCGGCATATCAGGCTGCCAGCCGTACCAGGATGGATGAATCCGAGTCGAGAGGGGTTTCATTTGTTTGGCCTGTGGAAGGCAAAGTCACTGATGCCTTTGGATGGAGGACGCATCCCATCACAGGAAAGAGCCAGTTCCACAAAGGAATTGACATCGCAGCCCCTACAGGTACCCCCGTTAGGGCTGTTGCCGCCGGGACTGTGGAATTCACCGGGTGGTCAGAGGGTTACGGAAGGATTGTCATCATAAGCCACGGGGAAGAATGCCGTACCAAGTACGGGCACCTTTCCGGCTATGCGGTGTCCTCCGGGCAGAAAGTTGCCAGAGGTGAAATCATTGGCTACGTTGGAGAATCGGGAAATGCCATCGGCCCTCATTGCCATTTCGAAGTGGAGATAGGGGGCAGCGCCGTAGACCCCAAGGATTACTTGCCTTAAGGCCCTTCGGGATCAGATCTTCCGGGTCCGATAAGGTACGTCAGATAAGATACATCAGATTAGATACTTGACTGCAAGGATCAGGACCGCTCCCGGGATGCCCAGGATACCTACGGTAAGGGCGGTCACCGGGTTGAGGCCGATGTGAAATCCGAAAGAACCTCCGATTATGTTTGCCGCCCATATCCCGAAAAACGCCACAAGGGATCTGAGGGCCACTGTGCCCAGATGCTTGAGCCTGCCGGCCAGAAGTCTGAGGATGACAAACAGTGTCAATACGGCCAAGCCTACACCCAAGGCTAAGTTGAGATCCACGGCAAATCCCTCCCGGAAATGCTTATGAACCTCAGGAGGATTATATGATGGATTTCCGGGAAATCGGCTTGCCGGCAAGGCTCACCGTGACATGCTCTGGTCGGTCTCCTCGGTGTGCTCCCGGAGTTTTCTGAGGTAATAGGAGTATTTCTTCCTTGCGGCTTCCATGAGGAAGATGGCCTCGTCAACCCTGTCCGCTTCCGTGGCTTCCCTGAAACACGACACGGCCACATCGTAATCCTTCTGGGCCTGCCTAAGGGCTCTCAGCAATTGGGCCGTTTCGGTGTCCTGAGCCCCTTGCTTCCTCGAGAACAAGTCAAACAGTTGCATCCGCCTGGTCGCCCCCACATTCAAATGTTATATATGGTTTTATCCTTCCTCCTCCTCCCTTAATGGGGGAGGGACAAAAAGTGGAAAGATGAGGTGATGAA
>JAAZEL010000025.1 GCA_012512325.1 Candidatus Fermentithermobacillaceae bacterium
ATTGATGGAAATGGATGAAAAGTGGTCCAGCGGCAAAAGATACCTGGAGCGGCCAAAGACCGAAAGCGATGGCGTATTCCTCGCCCCACTGCTCGTGGGCAGCCTGATTGAGCGGGAAGTAGGGGGCATTGTAGTCCGCGCCCCATCCTGCGAAAACGAGATCGAAGTCACCGATGAGTTCAAGCAGATGCCTGAAGCCGTCACGTTCTACCTGGAATGCAACTTGAACCATCCGTTGCTCAAAGACGCCAGGGTACGTTTTGTACCTTACGGTACTCAAGAACCTATGCCGTTTTGACTTGGGCCTTTCAATTCGCGAGCGTGGCCGGAGTGTCGTTTCAGACCGGCCTCAAGCCACCGATATCCGGCGCTTTGCCCCTGGCCCCGATAGTTGACTCCAAGCGCTTGCCCCCCGTCAACCGGCGCGCGATTCCGGTGATTGTGAGTTTGTACAAGAGATCCTATAATGTTCTTGGAAGCACGGGCCGAAGGAGGGACGGCCGGGGGCGAAGGTTGCCTGCCGCTGTATGGGACTGCCGGTAACCCCAAGGTGTGACCCCTGTAACCAGGGCCCGGGCGCAAGGAGGTTCTTATGTCCCGCCGTCACTATCTTATACTTGTCTTGATTTTCATTGCGGTGGTCATCGCAGGGTACTTCTTCGGCAAAGCAGTACTCCCGCGGATCATCTTGCGCATCTTGGATGATAGTCTCGAATCGCCAGGTACTTCATATACCGGCGGGGGTCTTGCGGTTACGACCTTCAATCCGTCCGCTTCAAACCCGTTCAATCAGGCTCCGGATGCTCCGGCTGAGAACTTGGGGCCAAATCCCCATGAAGCCCCGGATGTGCAGCATCCTGACTCCCACGACGACCAAACGGCCGACATGGAAACGGGCGGGTTTTCAGACCTCTGGATTGAAGTAAACGTTACGGAGCAGCTGGTCCGCATTATGGACGGAGACCAAGTTATCAAAGAAATGATCGCATCCACAGGCAAAGAGGGGCGCGAAACACCCCTGGGCACCTTCGAGATCCAGAACCGGGGCACGTGGTTTTATAACGAGAAATATCAACAGGGAGCCAAGTACTGGGTTTCGTTTAAGGACTGGGGGCTCTACCTGTTCCATTCGGTGGCTATGGACAAAGACGGGCAGGTAATACAGGAAGAGGCAGAGAAACTGGGCCAGCCTTCGTCCCACGGCTGTGTGCGCCTAAGCATAGAAGATGCCAAATGGATATATGACAACGTGCCTGAAAAAACCAAGGTAGTGATACGGAAGTAACCTATGCCGACACGACTGATGATAACATGGCTTATCCCTTTTCTCCGGTAGCTTGCTGTGCAGCAGATTATATAGCAAGGAGCGTGTAACCGTGAGCGATATTGCGAGTGTCACTGACAGCACCAGCGACATCCCTCGTGATCTGGCTGAGCGGTACGGAATAAGGGTGGTACCCCTGACGGTAGTACATGAAGGGGTTGTTTACCGAGATGGAATCGACCTCACCCCTGAGCAGTTTTATCCTATGTTGGAGAAGGCCAAACAACTGCCTACCACGTCCCAACCTTCACCCAGCCAATTCATGGATGTGTTTGGGCCCCTGCTGGAATCAGGGAAGCAGATTTTGTCCTTCCACCTTTCCAAGGTGTTGAGCGGCACTGTGAATTCTGCCAAACTTGCAGCCCGACAACTGGCGCCTGACCGGATCCACGTTGTAGATACCGGCTCTGTGAGCTTCGGCATAGCTGTGCAGGCGATAGAGGCGGCACGTCTTGCTATGGAAGGGTTCGGGGTTTCGGCGATTCTGGAGCAGGTAGCGCGGCCTCAAGAAGTACTCCGAAGTTCTGTTCAGCTTGAACACCTTGGAGTATGCATATAAGGGCGGCAGGATAGGAAGGTTTTCGTCTCTCCTGGGGTCTTTGCTCAACGTAAAACCCATTGCTTACATACAAGACGGGGAATATGTGATCGTCAATAAGGCAAGAAGCATGAAGCAGGTAGTTGCCGGGATGGTTGATTTCGTGGTGGACAAGTTCGGTCAAAGCAAGGTTCGGGTGGCGGTGGGGCACACACAGGCTCTTGATTATGCCAAGATGCTCCTTGAGCAAGCCATGTCGCGGCTCAACGTTTCCGACGAGCCCGTCTTGTTCGAAATAGGCCCGGTGGTTGGTGCTTATGCAGGCCCGGGCGCGGTTGGGATAAGTGTGCACCCGGTGGAGTACTAGGCGCTTATGAGCGAGACCAGGG
This sequence comes from Candidatus Fermentithermobacillaceae bacterium, assembly GCA_012512325.1. Taxonomy (GTDB): domain Bacteria; phylum Bacillota; class Sulfobacillia; order Fermentithermobacillales; family Fermentithermobacillaceae; genus DTU015. The sequence goes on from JAAZEL010000025.1 coordinate 2,252, forward strand.
GAGGCGGAGATTCTACTCGAGCGCTTGACTGCGGCAACTGTCAGGGCCCCGAAGCGCTGCACTATTTGCCCACCTCATCCCAGTACAAGAATAGCTCCGCGAGTTCCCGCAGGCACCCCGGTTTATCCATACACTGGGCAGATGCTTTGAGCCTTGCCAGGCTCAGGGTGAGATCCAGGATATCGCCTTTTTCTACTCCGAACTGGATGCGAGGGATCACCGTTTTCCATGCCTTTTCTGCGTTTTCTACGTGGGCCAGAGCTTGGTTCCAGTCTTCGGCAAGTACGCTTTCTTGGGCCAGCCTTAGATGCAGTAATACGTCGTCATCGAGGCCTTTGGGTTGCTTTCCGAACCTGGGAAGATTGAGGATGACAGCGAAACTCACGAGCACTATCACAGGAACCCCCAAGAGAAGAAACCTGCCTGCTATAACTAGGATTCGATCCCCGATGTTGTTCCCCTTGGGACCTTTGCCGTGTTTGCCCTTGTTTCGACTCTTGGACTTGGAGTTCCCGAACTTCCTGGGAGGGTTGCCACGTGTATGGGCCACTTCCATCGCCACCTTCGCCTAGCTCTAGGGTTGCTCCTGCTCGATCTTGAGGGGTTCTGATAGGTCGCTGGGGTTAGCTATGCGGTCGTCATACTTGTCTACATATAGGTTCCCTGAAGTGTCCAGCGAGGCAATGAACACTTCCGAAGGGTCACCAACGCCTTGTTTTCTCAGTTCCCTAACAAGCCATTTGCGGTCAAGGTGAGCCTGTTTCAGATTGGCGTCGATGATGATGCCGTCGTATATCAGCTCCTTTGATAAGCCCTTGTAGTCTGTGGGGATGCTCATGTCTTGGGGGGTAAGGGGCTGATGCTGTGATTTGAGCAGCACTGAAACGCGGCCCCTCGTTTCTAGCACGGCAAATTCCACCTGGGACAGATCGAACACGCCCATGAGCCTTAGCTCTTCCATAAGGTCGGACATCCTGTACCTGGTCTTACGCAGGGCATCCTCCATAATCTTGCCGTTCATGATCACTACAGTCGGCTCGCCGTCTAAGTATTTCGACGCCCAACGCCACTTCATGGTCGCTACTTGAGGCAAGAATGCCAGAGCTACCCAGACAGCCATCCCGAAGAACTGGGGCCATGCCCTTATGCCCAGGTCTACAGTCAGTGAAGCAGCCATCGAGCCTATGGTGATACCTACCGCATATTCGAAAAAGGTCAGCTGGCTGAGCTGCTGCCTCCCCAGAATCCTTGTGAATATCAGAAGTGAAAAGAAGCTTATTGTCCCCCGCACCGAGACAACCAACACTTCGTTCATACCGCTGCCACCTCAGGATTAGGTTTTCCAGAACGAGGACGATGGATTACCGGGGCGGAAGAGGGGGGCGCTGAGTTGAAGGGCTAGGAGAGTCAGCGGGAAGGATTGCCGGCCCAGTCAAGCCGGCCAAATGAAGAGGGCCTGGAACTCAGTCCAGGCCCCGCAGACTTCCTATGTCTGTTAGCCCAGCAGCTTCAGGATCGACTGCGGCGTAAGGTTGGCCTGAGCCAGCATCGCAGTACCTGCAGCCTGCAAGATCTGGTGCCTTGTGAAGTTGGCCATTTCAAGCGCCATGTCTACGTCCCTGATACGCGAACCGGCAGCCTCTAGGTTCTCAGCAGCGGTGTTCAGGTTGTTGATTGTATGCTCCAGCCTGTTCTGGTAGGCACCGAGGTCGGAGCGTGTGGATGAGACCATGGATATTGCGTCATCGATTGCTTGAAGCTGGGTGTTGAAGTCCAGATCTTCCTCTTCGAACTTGGTAACGTCTATTTTGTCTATGGTCAGCACCGCAGTCGTTGGGTCGTCTGGATCGAATGTGCCTATGTCTTTAGCATACATGCTGCCGATGGTGATACCCATGTTCTGGTCCTTGTTGGCGCCGATCTGGAGAGTGATGTCAAGAGTTCCGTTCAAAAGGCCCCGCCCGTTGAACTCGGTTCTTGATGCAATACCGTCGATTTCGTCAATAAGCTGCGTAATCTCCCCTTGGATTTTCGCAAGGTCGTCTGAGTCGTAGATCCCATTGCCTGCCTGGATCATGAGCTCACGCATGCGCTGCAAGATTGCATGGGTTTCGCTGAGTGCGCCTTCCGCAGTCTGGATTAGTGAGATGCCGTCTTGAGCGTTCCTGACCGCCTGTCTGAGACCGCGGGTCTGGGCTTTCATCTTCTCTGAGATTGCCAGGCCTGCGGCATCGTCAGCGGCCCTGTTGATCCTGTAACCTGAAGACAGCTTTTCCAGCGACTTGGACATAAGTCCGTCTGTAATCGCCAGGTTCTTCCACGCGTTTAGCGCGGAAATGTTGGTGTTGATTCTCAAAGTCTCTACCTCCTTGTAGAATTTAGTCCGCATCCTTGCGGAATCTCGCCCGGTGAGCTATTGGAATCGTGCACCTCCGGGCTCAGAGTGCACTCTCAATGCGTTAATCGAAAACAGGTGTGCACGATTGCAGAAGCATGCGCAAAAATGAGGCTTTCGTCCCACAAGGCTGCAAGACCGGAGGACCGGTTAGAGGCGCCTTGTAAGCCATAGCGAATGGATGGCCGAGACAGAAGCGGAAACAATACAAGCCGCCGGTTTCCCGGCGGCCGTTGGGCAGTATAACTCACACACGATTTCAAACACTACTTAATCTATGAAGCACTCGGCCAGGAGCTCACTCCCGGTCCGGCCTGGCTCAGCTTATCTGAATGCTGCGTCCGCGTTTTGACGGCCCTGCCTTGGGCAGCGTTACCGTGAGCACTCCGTTTTCAAAGGAAGCCTGGGCTCTATCCGGATCAACCTGAGCATCCAGGGATATGGTACGGACCATCTTTCCGAAGGAGGATTCCTGGACAACCCAAGTGCCGTCTTTGACTTGCTTCTGCTCGCTCTTTTCAGTGGCAATGCTTATTGAATCTTCCGTGCACCGCAAGTCGATTTTGTCCTTTTCAACTCCGGGCAGCTCCGCCCTGACTATGATTTCATCCCCTTGGTCCAAAACATCAACGGGGAAACTGCCAAACTGGGCTTCAGACAACGCTCTTGGGCTGAATCCCCTCCAAAGCTCACTGAACAATGCATCCATTTTTCTCTCAAGGCGTGACAGTTCATTTAGAGGATGCCACCGTCTAATCATAGTCACACTCCTTTCAGAGCTTGAAGAACTTGCTTCCGAATGTGATAGTTCCCAATATTGGGTCCGTTGATACTGTAGCATAAAAGACAAGGAAAGTCAAAGTCAAAGCGATCGTTGCCTAACAAGGCTACCGTTGTCTTCTTGGGCCATCCTTTTCACGGTTTGCCAGGTGAGGGCATGGCCGAGGTTTAGCCAGTTTGAGAGGAGGCCGTGAGGCTAGGGTAGGTGTCGATTGGCACCCCTTGAGGGATCCTCTTGTGAATCCCTTATGCCCCTTATCTGTCCGCACAGTCCTGAGATTCAGGCATGCGGCAGCATAAGTCTTTGTCAGCGTCTTTATCGGGTTCGTCAGTCGCCAGGGCCGACTTGGTGCTCAGCCCTGCAGCCAGGATTATCATGAACAATAAAGCCAGGACATCGTTCAAGACAGGTGATCCTCCCCACGCTGTGAAATCGGCAGACTAGTAATATGGTATGCCCTTCAAACGTGAACGTGCCTTTGGCATGGGTTCAATCCTCTCAACTTCCTGTATGGAGCCCTTAAAACCATGTTTCGTTCGTGGGTGGCGGTGCATGCCTGCGTTGGCCACCTGGCAGACCCATAATCCGGGGCAGGCTGTGAAGACTCGCGCCCTACTAGAACTGGCAAGTGCGTAAATAATTGGTAGGGATCCCGGCGGCTACAGCGAATACTCCCATAGTCTGTGATTTCCCAAAGCATAATCCTGACAACGGGAAAAACACACATAGGGCGGTGATGAGCGCAGATGGCACACACCTGGTTATCCAACGGGGCGGTGTTTCTCACAGGGCTTTTGGCAGGCGGTCTCGGGGGCATGATCGCTCAGAAATCTCCCGCTCAAGAGCCGTTCGGCGACACAACACAGCGGGCTTTGCCCGCTTTCACCGGACAAGCGGGCGGAATGAGGGGACCCCCGCCCCTGGTGAGTGCGGCAATAGGCGTTGTGGTGCCCCGTCACAGGAAGGAGCACTGCAGCAGGTTTGTCCGGGGACGCCTGGCTGTGGAACTTGGAACGGCCATGGCTTTCGTAGCTTGTTACAGACGTTTCGGCCTTGGTCTGCCGGGCATCCTACATATGATAATAGGTTGGCACCTGTGCATCCTTGCAGGGACAGATATCATGTACACGATGCTTCCCAACAAGATTCTGCTGTCTGCGTCGGGTTGTGCGTTGCTGTTGCGGTTATCATGGTGGTTGTTGCAGCCTAGGCACAACCGGATGTGGCAGGCTCAAGGGTGGCAGGAGCAAGGGTGGCGCCTTCATGGCTGGCAGGGTCAGGTGTGGGAGATCTTGATCGACGGATTCTTGGGAGCCTGTATCGGTTTCGGGTTCCTCTTTGCGGCGTCGCTCATAACACCCGGCGCCATAGGTGGCGGCGACGTGAAGATGGCTGGGATGATAGGGCTCTACCTGGGTTTTCCCGGCATTGTGTCTGGGATGGCGGTCGGACTTGCCTTGGCGGCGCTCTACACCGTTTCCATGCTCCTTATCGGACGCCTCAAGGCCACAGACAGCATCCCCCTTGGGGTGTTTCTTTCAATCGGTACCATCTGGACGGCTGTTGCCCATCCTGTGTGAGGCGGGTTCTTTGGCAAGCCTTTCAGAAGGAACTCGGTCTCCAATGCAGAAGTTACTAGGCTCAGTAAGTGATGCAGTAGTGGGACAGCAAGGGGCACAGGAGTCTCTAAGTGACACATGCTTCTCTGAGAAAGGAGAATACGCAGTGGACCTTACCAGGTTTAAGAGGTTGAACTTATTCCGGCGGCCTACCCCGTTAGAGGAATTAGCCAGGCTGCAGCAAGCCATAGGGTGCAAACCCCGTATTTTTCTGAAACGGGATGATCTTACCGACTCGGGGCTCGGCGGCAACAAGAACCGGAAACTGGATTTCATTATGGCAGATGCGGTGGCCCAGGGTTCAGACGTGATCATCACTCTGGGCGGGGTGCAATCCAACCATTGTCGTCAGACCCTTGCGGTGGCTACTAAGCTGGGGCTTGAATGCCACCTGATCCTTCAGGGTGAAAAACCTGCGGTGAGGCAGGGTAACTTGCTGTACGACACCCTCTTGGGGGCGAACATCCACTTTGTGCCGGCGGATGCTGATATGTACGAGGTAGCCGCTGATCTCATTGCAGAATTGGAGAAGAAGGGACGCAAACCGTATCTGATCCCTGTGGGAGGGTCCACGCCCCTGGGGGCCCTGGGTTATGTCGAGAGTACCCTGGAGGTAATAGAGCAGGGGAAAGAGATGGGAGTAACCTTTGGCCATGCGTTTTTGGCCACAGGATCGGCAGGCACCCAAGGCGGTGCGGAAGCAGCCGCCAGGGAGAAGTGCCCGTCTATGAAAATCCACGGGGTATCGGTAAGCCGGGAGGCAGAGCCTGTGAAGAAGTCAGTTGCCAACATGGCCAACCAGGTTTACGCCCTGCTTGGAATCGACAAGACTGTCAGCCCCGAGGACATCATCGTTTACGACCAGTATTACGGCGAGAAATATGCGGTGCCCACTGAGGCAGGAAACGACGCCATACGGCTCTTAGCCAGAACCGAAGCTATCGTACTGGATCCTGTATACACGGGTAAAGCCATGTCGGGAATGATCGATATGCTTCGGAAAGGGCTGCTTGACGACGCAGAGGCAGTGCTGTTCTTCCATACAGGAGGATACCCTGCCATTTTTGCATACGCCGAGTACTTCCAGGAATAGCTGTGAACCTATCGGCCGACGCGGTTTCGTTGTTCTTGGCGCATTCCCAAGTAGCGCGGCATCATGACCGCCGCTTCGCTTGCATCGGGGTTTTTTAGCTCGTCAAAAGCGGGCGGGTCCATTAGAATACTGTCGTTAGCTACAGTTGGGGATAAGGGGGTTCAATTATGGGTGAACGGCTCAAACTTCTCAAGGAAATAACTGAGCTCCCAGGAGTTTCAGGCTATGAAGACGAGGTCAGGGCATATATCAGGGAACATATGGCCGGGTATGCTGAGATCAGCAAGGACAACCTCGGCAGCATAATCTGCAAGAAAACCGGATCTTCTGCCACTCCCAAGATCATGATGGCGGGCCACATGGATGAAGTGGGCATGATGGTCACTTACATCACCAAGGAAGGGTTCTTGAAGTTTCAGACCCTAGGTGGGTGGTGGGAACAGGTCATGCTGGCCCAACGTGTAGTGGTTAGGACCTCTTCAGGCGATGTTACGGGGATCATCGGGTCTAAGCCGCCGCACATACTTGGGGACGAAGAACGCAAGAAAGTGGTTGAGAAGGACGATATGTTCATAGATATCGGCGCGTCCAGCAGGGAAGAAGCTGAGAGCATGGGCGTGTTGCCCGGCGATCCCGTAGTCCCTGTATCGCCGTTTCAGCAGATGAAAAATCCCAAGCTCCTCATGGCGAAAGCGTGGGACAACCGCCTCGGATGTGCCATCTTTATGGAGGCCATCAAGGAACTGGCCGGTGTTGACCACCCTAACACCGTGTATGGTGTGGGGACGGTCCAGGAAGAAGTCGGGCTCAGGGGTGCTATGACAAGCGTGGCGGCAGTGGAACCTGATATCGGGTTCGCCCTTGAGGTTGACATTGCCGGGGACATGCCTGGCGTAAAGGAGTTTGAAGCCGTGGCAAAGCTGGGAAAAGGGCCCAGCATCCTCCTTTACGACAGTTCTATGCTGCCCCACAGGAAACTTAGGGATTTCGTGGTGCAGACCGCCAAGGCAGCCAATATCCCGCTTCAGTTTGCCTCGATGCCGGGGGGCGGCACCGACGCCGGACGCATTCACCTGTACAAGACAGGTGTGCCCAGCATCGTCATAGGTGTCCCCACACGGTATATCCACAGTCATGCGGGGATCATCCACAAAGACGACTTTGACCAGGCAGTTGCCCTCATGGTTGAGTTGATCAAGAGGCTCGACGCGGCAACAGTTGCAGAGATCAAGCGTGACTGAGAGTTAGGTACAGGTGAGGCCGGGTCTACCCGGGAGAACCGAAAGGGCATGGCCCGGCGTGTTCATACCTGATGAGGGTCCCTGAAGCAGGGTCGGTAACGGTAATGTACTGCACCCCATATCAGGCGGAAGGAGAGTCAGTGCGCCATGGAGCGGGAAGCAAGTCCCATCCAATGGGAAGCGGTGGAAGCCGTCCTCCGAGCGGTTAAGGAGTGCCCCGAAGTCAAGGCGGCCTTTCTGAAGGGTTCCCTGGCCAAGGGTATCGCAGATGAGTATTCAGATGTGGACTTCTACTGCCTGGTGGACAGCGCGGATGTTGAGCGATTTCTGGGGAAACGCATGGCAATCCTGGAGACCTACCGCCCGCTCATTTACCACAGCGAATCCAATTTCGTGGGCCCTCAGCTTGTAGCCGTTTTCGACAACGGGTTGCATTTCGATCTGTACACCGTCACCCTTGAGTCGTTTCCCCAGGCAGGGCAGTTCCGTGTGCTTTACGATCCTGACCGCATCCTTGGCCGCTTCAAGGCCGATGCTGCAGACCACAGTTTGCCCTATGAACGAGTTATAGGTTTGTTTCATTCCTTCAGTTTCACCATGTTGGAGTTTTACGCAGCTTGGAATCGCGAGGACCGGGTGTGGTCTGCAAGGCTGGCAAGCCACCTGGCGGGGGATTTGGGAGTCGTCTTGAGGCATCTGTATGATCCCGCCAACGCTCAGCTAGGCAGCAAGCGGTTGGAGGCGGTGTTGCCGGCGAATGTACGCGACAGGTTCAGGGAAGCGGTGAGGTTATGTTGCGGTGACACGATTCCAAGTGGGGTGCTACGCCTAGCGGCTCTGATGGGAGAAGCCATGGAACGGTTGGAAGCTGGCAACGAGCCCATGGCCAACCGGAAGTTGTTCGAGTTCATGGTGGAGAAACTGGAAAACCTTGATGAGACCGGATAGGCTGTTCCGGCGTTTGGCTGCATGGAGCCCAATACGTTGAAATGAACTGAAACGGATCGGATGAAGGGTGGATTCAGCGACGCGGGGGTTTGCAGAGGGTCACCGGCCTTTAGCTGAAGGGAGGGTTAAGGTGACTGAAACCAGAGGCAGAGGGCTCAGCGGGAGCACGTTGAAAATAATCGCCGCTATATCCATGCTGGTTGACCACACTTTCGTTGCAGTCTTCGAACAGGGGTACATGAGCGGGAAACTGTACATGCCGGGGCTTCTCACTCCCGACGGCACCCTCAATTACAGCCATTGGGTCTGGCGTCTGGGAACGCTGATGCGAGGACTCATAGGCCGGATCGCCTTCCCCATATTCTGTTTCCTGCTTGTACAAGGCTTCATTCATACGTCTAATAAACGCAACTACAAGATTCGGCTGCTGATCTTTACCCTCTTGTCCGAAATACCTTTTAACCTGGCACTGAGAGATACGTTGCATTTTGGAGCCTCCAACGTGCTGTTCACACTGGTTCTAGGTTTTGTAGCCCTTGAAGCAATCGAGACAGATTGGAACGTGATTGTCCGGGGGCTGGCCGTGGCAGGTATTGCCGCGCTGGCCGAAACCCTTGGGACTGACTACGGGGCGTCAGGGGTGCTGCTGATTACCGTGCTTTACCTGGCAAGAGGCAGTATGGCAATGACGGTGCTTGCCGGAGCTCTGGCTGTGCTCGTGTTGCCGTCATTCGGTCAGCTTACCGCCGTCCTTGCATATATCCCCGTGGCGTTCTACAACGGAAAGCGGGGCCTAAACCTGAAATACTCTTTCTACGTATTTTATCCGGGGCATCTCTTGGCGCTATACTTCATCCGCTACCTAATGGCAAGCAGCTGAAACCGGGCTTAGAAAGCACCCCCAGGGTCACAGGCTGCAAGTTACGGTTGTTTCCGTGAGGGACAATGTGGTTCCGGGACGACTGTTGCCTGTGACCACCGATGGGCTGTGTATCGCAAAGGGCCAGGGGGCAGTGGAGCGTAATGATTGGTACCATAGAAACTTGGGCCAGAGCCCGGTTGTACAGCAGACGGACAGGGGAGCAATGAGGCGCCTTTCCCACATGAATCATGAAGGGCCCTTACATGAAGGGGTGAGGTAGGTTGATCAATGTGCAGGGTCTGGTGAAGCGCTATGGAAAGCTGGTGGCGTTGGACCATTTCAGCCTTCAGGTGCATGAGGGGGAGATCGTTGGTTTGCTTGGACCTAACGGTTCAGGCAAGACAACTGCGCTTAACTGCATCCTTGCGCTGCTGAAATACGACAAGGGCACCGTTGAGGTATTCGGCAAGCCCATGAGGCCCGATGCGTATGACCTAAAACGTAACATAGGAATCGTAATGCAAAATGTAGCGGTGTTTGACGAACTCAGGGAGGAAGAGAACGTCGATTACTTCTGTGGCCTGTATGTAGAGGACGCGCGCGAGCGGCGCAGACTGGTTGACGAGGCCATCGACTTTGTAGGCCTCGGCGGATTCCGCAAGTATTACCCCAAAAAGCTTTCCGGAGGGCTGCTGCGCAGGCTGAACATCGCCTGCGGCATAGCCCACAAACCCAAACTCCTTATACTCGACGAACCCACCGTTGCAGTGGACCCCCAGAGCCGGAACAGCATTCTGGAGGGGATCAAGGAACTCAACCGGCAGGGCGCCACAGTGTTGTACACCTCCCATTACATGGAAGAAGTTGAACAACTGTGCACCCGGGTGGTAATCATGGACCAGGGGAAGCCCTTGGCCACCGGTACCGCTGCCGAGCTCAAAGCCATGATCGGCCGCGGGGAGACTATCACCGTGGAAACGTACATGCTGGCTCCTGATGACTTGGAACGCATCCGCAGGCTGCCCAACGTGACCCAAGCATACTACAAAGACAACCAGCTCAGGGTGCATTACGACGGCGGCCTCCACAACCTGCTGCACCTGCTTGATTATCTCAAACAGCGGGAAATCCCGTTCAACCGGGTGTTTTCAGAACAGCCCACTCTGAACGACGTATTCCTTGAGATCACCGGAAGGCATCTCAGGGACTGAGGAGGAGCCGGCCTATGTTCATGCATGTGTTCACTTACCGGTTGAAATGCCTGGTGAGAAACAGGCAGACGGTGTTCTGGACGCTCTTCTTTTCTCTCCTGCTTGCGACGATGTTCTGCTTGGCCTTCGGCCACCTCACGTCTGAGCGGGAGAAGTTTGAGCCGATAAAGGCTGCGGCGGTGGATAACCAGGCCTACCGTGAGGATGTGCGTTTTCGCCAGGTGCTTGAACACTTGTCCCAGCCCGGGGACAACCAGATACTTGACCTGGTTATTGTGGGTAAGCAGGAAGCTGAAAAACTGCTGGAAGAAGGTGCAGTGTTTGGGATTATCGCAGTGGGCGGGCAAGGCGGAAGCAATCCCGGGGCAGTGAGAACTCAAGGGGGACAGGCTGAAGCAGAAGCAGAAACGGAAACAGATGTAGATACAGACGCTGACACGGACACAGACACAGGCACGGGCACAGACACAGGCGCAGACACAGGCACAGACACAGGCACAGATACGATCACCCTTACAGTCAAGGAGCGTGGCCTCAAGCAGAGCATACTCAAGGCGATCCTCGACGAATATGTGCAGGCAAGCAGAACCGTTGCAAGCATACTGGCGACAAACCCCGGTGCCGCTCGGCAGTTAGCGGCGGAACTGCAACAACGCAAGGGTTATACTGAACAAGTGTCCTTTTCCGATGCGGTGCCCGATACCATGCTCGGGTTTTTCTATGCCCTCATAGCCATGGCCTGCCTTTACAGCAGCTTTTGGGGGTTGCGCAATACCGTAGACGTCCAGGCTGATTTGTCTTCCAAGGGAGCCAGGCGCAGCGTTGCGCCCACCCACAAGCTCAAGGTGGTAGTGGCCGACGCTGCCGCGGCCCTTGTCGTGAGTTTTGCAGAGGTGCTTGCCCTCATCGCATATATGGGGTTGGCTTTGAAAGTCCGTTTCGGAAGCCAACTGGGTTACGTGGTGCTCACCTGCTTGACAGGGTGTATCGCCGGTGTCTCCCTGGGCCACTTCATCGGGACGTATGTACGGGGGAGCGAAGGGTTCAAGACGGGAATAATGATCGGCGCCAATATGGCCATGAGTTTCTTGGCAGGTCTCATGTGGGTTGACATAAAGCACATTGTCCACCTCAAGGCACCGGTGCTTGCTTACATCAACCCGGCAACTCTGATAGCAGACGCATTTTACAGCCTATACGTGTTTGATACCCACCGTAGGTTTTTCCTCAACATCGGGCTGCTATGCCTGATTTCAGCTGTGCTGTGCACCGCAAGCTTCCTGCGGTTGAGGAGGGAGAGGTATGCAAGTATTTAAGGTATACTTCAAAGTATTGCGCGGGACGGCCGCGCCTTTGGCCATCAACCTGTGTGTCTTCGTAGGGCTTGCAGTGCTTTTCTCCTCTACCGCGCCTGAGACTGACCCGGGTGGGTTTGAGCCGGTGAGAACTCCTGTAACGGTAATAAACAGGGACGTGGACGGGGAGATCGCCCGAGGCCTGGTTGATTACCTCGGCGGCGTGTTCCGGTTGGTGGATTACCCTGACGATGAGGAGAAGCTCCAGGATGCCCTGTTCCATCGCATGGTGGAGTACGTCGTGATTATCCCGCCGGGTTTCTCAGATAGGTTCTTGTCCGGCCAAGACTGCGCCATCAGGAAGGTGATCGTGCCCGGTTCCACCAGCAGTCACTATGTTGACATCAGCATCGACAAGTTTCTGAACACGGTAAGGCTTCACCACATGTACGGCAGATCCCGTAACTACGAGGCTTCCGGGGCGGAACTTGTGGCTCTGGCCATGGATGATCTGTCTGTTGATGTGCCCGCCTTGCTGAAGGTAGCCGACGGGCGCGCCGGCGGTGACCCACCGGGGCATTCATACTACTACCGGTATTGTGCCTATGCCCTCCTGGCAATGGTGACCATGGGTGTGAGCTCCATCATGATCGCTTTCAACCGGCCTGACCTGTACTTGCGCAATCTGTGCAGCCCCATCCCCCGTCGCAGGATAAACATAGAGCTGGCCCTGGGCCACGGAGTGTTTGCACTGGGTTGCTGGGGAATCCTGGTGGCGCTTAGTTTCGTCCTCCATGGAAAAACCTTACTTGAATCCGGGCTTGCGGGCTTGTACGCACTCAACACTCTGGTGTTTGCCCTAGTGTGTACCGCCATCGGGTTTGTGGTGGGCAATTTCGTAAGGAGCGTCGATGCCCAGGCAGGGGCGGTGAACGTAATCGCCCTGGGCATGAGTTTCTTGGGCGGGGTCTTTGTACCTCAGTCGGTCATGAGCAAACCGGTGCTGACTGCCGCAAAGCTCCTCCCCTCGTACTGGTTTGTGCGGGTCAACGATGCCATTACTGAGGTTTCAGCGTTCACCCCTGGAAAACTGAGCCCGGTTTTCAACGGGATGTTAGTTCAATTGGCATTTGCCGCGGCTATCTTCTCCGTGGCTTTGCTTCTGAGCAAAGACCGGAGTGTGTCGTCGGTCTGAGACCAGGCCGATGGGTCCGAAACACTGTGGGATGTGGTATGGTTGTGAACGGCGGGCCGGAGGGACTTGGTTTTCTGTTGTCCCCGATGATGGAACGGTGGGCCGGTCGAGCGTACGCAGGCGGCCGACACGGGAAAGGAGACGTGGACGATCTGTGAGCGGGCATTCGAAGAGATTCATGGACGCATTGGAAGCCAATGACTTAGATGCAGTCCGTCAGGTCCCCAAGTCTGACTTGCATAACCACTTTGTACTCGGTGGGAGTCGGGAGTACATCTTCAGGCAAACCGGCATCAGGATGCCCAGCCTGGACAGGACTCTCCACTCCATCCATGACATGCACTCTTGGTGTGAGGAGCATATCGGCCTCGGGCGGTTTGACACCCTTGAGATGCGCAGGATACTTGTTGAGGCTGCGTTCTACCAGGCCAAGCAAGACGGAGTCACCCTGCTTGAAATCGGGGAAGATGTGTGGGCTAATGACAAGTTCTACGGGGGTGATGTGTCGCTGCTGGTGGACACTTTCTACCAAGCACGGGACAAGATCGCCCCTGACGTTGAACTCAGGCTTCAAATCGGGATTTCCCGCCATTGCTCGACTAGCGGCCTTGAGAGGTGGCTGGAACCCTTTTGGGGGAGGAAAGAGTTCTACTCGATCGATCTGTCCGGGGACGAACTGGCGCAGCCCATCGATAACTTCGTGCCCATCTATCGCAAAGCCAAGAGATACGGCTTGAGGCTAAAAGCCCATATAGGCGAATGGGGTACGGCAGAAGACGTTGTGCGGGGAGTTGAACTTCTGGAATTGGACGAGGTCCAGCATGGAATAGCTGCCGCAGGGTCACAGGCGGCGATGGACTTCCTGGTAGACAAGAAGATCCGCCTGAATATCTGCCCTACCAGCAACCTGAGATTGGGCCTGGTTGAGTCCCTGGAGAATCACCCAATCAGAGTGTTGTTCAGGCACGGCGTGGATGTGACGGTAAACTCCGACGATGTGCTCGTATTTGACAGCGATGTGTCAAAGGAATACTTGAGGCTTTACAGGCACGGGGTCTTGACCGCCCAAGAACTGGATGCGATCAGGCTGAACGGCTTGAAGGTTTGACGCCCTGAGTTCGAAAGGCCAAGTTCACCGTTGATTAGATGCCATAAGGTATAGATGTAACAAGTTGAAGACACTGAGGAAGACAGGTTTGTCGTGGCATTCGATGCCCTCAGCATAGATGTATCAATGCGGGCGCAAAGCGTCGCTGTCCCGCTTCTGAATCTATTTGCCATCGTTTTTCCCGCCGTGACTTAGAGATTCTACCATCCTCACCGGGGGAACGCCGGGGAAATGGGAAGAAATGCCCATTTACGAAATTGCTGTGAATGAGCATTATGTTCAAAGGAAAATAATACGATATAAGACAGTTTGGGTAAAATAAGGGGTTAACGTGAAGGATATCCAGTTGTGACGGAGAATATTTTCAAAGATTGGCGTGAATTGCTATACATGCCAGTACCTGGGCGATCCCGCAAGTCTCAGGGCAGAAGTTGAACATAACCTATGACGAAACCTTCGCTGCTAAGTACGCGCTTGGCTGTGTCCCGGGTCCACTAGGATCGAGGATTGAGGTGTGATGGAGGAACGTACCCAGCCTGGCGATGTCATCTCTGAACCAAATGCCTCTTTGGATGACGCCTATGTTGTAGAGATTGCAACCTTCGGTGGATTGGATATCAGGCATCGTGGGGAATCCCTGATTGAGTCGCGCAGCGGCCTGCGGAGGGTACTTGAGCTTCTGAAGTACCTGATAGTCTTTCGCAACAGGCGTCTTGATCGAACCCCATGATGAAGCGCTGCACTTGTGTTTCCTCCAAGCCCTGGCGGATCTTGGAGATACCAAGAGCGCTCTCAGCCCCCCTCAGGGCCTTCTATCGCAAACTACAGCAGAGGATGGATGCGGCCTACGAAACCGATCTCATGCTCATCAAGAAGAATCTGATCGACGATGAACTATCCGGGGCTTTTGGCTGCGAGATAGACCATTTCCGGGTCCTGTGCCAGGTGGAAATCAGGAGAAGCCTACGCACGGATAATCCGGTCTTCCTCGGCATGATAACGGTTTCAGGGCTGGATAAGTCTCGTAACCCCAAACAAGTGCAGTCAGTCAGAGGCCGGATTGACCAGATGCTGAGTTCGTCTTTGCGCAAAGGCGATGTATTTGCCTGGTGGAATCAAACCCAGGTGTTGATCTTGCTGGCTTTGCGGAAGCGCGACGACCTCAACTGCGTCGGCCAAAGGCTTCATGCCAGGCTGCAGGAGATTGCCGACGCCGAACGTGTACGCGCAAGGCTGGAGTTCCAACCTCTTACCGCGGAAGTGTCGTTTCTCGCTTACTAGCAGCCGTCTGCTTGCTGCACCACCTTGACTGTCGGCTTATCGCCAGTCAAGCCTGTGGCCCATGCGCCAGCGAGATCGATAGGCGTTTGCTATGGGTTGATCCATTCCCTCTCGAAACCCTCATTGTTGTTCTCCAGTAACGTAATCCACTTGTAACCCAAATATTCGCAAATTTCACATCTTTGTGCTTTCCCTGAAGCTCCTATGTCAGCGGGATGCAACTTCCCTTTGTTTTACTTGGCTTGGTTGGTGGCCCAGAGCCGGTGCTGAGTGATAAAGCGGCATCTGGCTGGAGCAACGACAAGGGAGGAAGCGTTCATGGAAAACGCTGTGGAATCCCGGGACACCCCTGTTGCACCCGGGGCGGCCAACACGTTCTTGATCAAAGTTTTGTATACCCAGCGCACCACCGTTCAGGGGATCCTGCACTGGGTGGAACAGGGGCGTTCCCTGCCCTTTCGCAGCTTTCTGGAGATGGTTCACCTCCTCGGTGAGGCGATCCAAACCAGGGAGGACATGGACCGGCTGAAGAGCTGGCGAGAGGGCAAGAGCCTGAACAGATGGAGGTGAGAGTGTCAGAAACTGCCATCATCTTGACAACAGTCTCATTCAGGAGGGTTGACTGTGATCAAGAAACATCATTTAAGGTTACTGGCAGCGCTTGTGGTTGTCTGTTATCTGCTGACTGCAAGTCCCCTGAGTGCAATAGCACAGGGAACCCGACCGGCGTCAGCAGTACCGTCAAGCGCTGAAAGCGGTAACCAAGCCGGTGAAATCCCGGCGGCGGAAGAGGAAGGCGAAGAGCCTGGCGACGAGGCTCCCGAAGAGCCGGCTGAACAACCCGGAGGAGAGCCGGACGAAGAGCCCGGGGAGGAACCCGAAGATCCGGAAGAGCAATCGGAGGGAGAACCCGGCGATGACGCTCCTGGGGTTGAAGAGGAGCCCGGTGAGGATGAACCCGGGACTGCAGAGCCTGAGTCCCTTCCAGCCACCACCGGCCTGACAGTACGCCACATCCTTGTGACGCTGGATGGCGAGTTTGTGGTCCTCGACGAAACCGTCGTAGAAGGTCTTGAGATTGGCACAACGGTATATGGGTCCGACTTTGTTGGAAGCTTCGGGCTGCACCGGTTCCTGTGCAGCGCACCCGAGGAACTGGTGCTGGGCGAAGAGGGCAACGTCATCGAGCTGTTCTACGAGATGCTGGAGAACCCCGATGGCCTGGAGGGTCCGAGGGAATTGCCGGCCCCTGAGTTGCTCATCCCTGACAACGGGCTAAAGAGAACGGTCGGCCTTTCCGGCTTACAGGATAGGGAGGATGAGCCCGGGTCGCTGAGCCTGAATAAAGTAGCTACACCTGTCGAAGGGATGCCTAATCGGTGGAAGATCACCTTGACGCTGTCGGGAATAAACCTGGAAACAACTTCAGACGTCGTGCTTGTGATTGACACTTCGGGAAGCATGGGCCAAGGCAGCGGGAGGATGGCCGCAGCCAAACAGGCGGCCGAGAAGTTCGTCGAAAGCCTGCTGTCCAGCCCGAATACGAAGGTAGCGCTGGTTTCCTTCGCCGACGGGGTGACGGCTCACTTAGACGGCCGCTTTGTCGGCTCCGACGAAAAGCAGGAATTGCTCAACGAGATCAACGGGCTTACGGCAAACGGAGGCACCTTTACACAGGCGGCAATAAGGCAAGCGCGCAGGCTGCTTGAAGAGGCCAGTGATGCGGACCACAAAGTGATCGTGCTCCTGAGTGACGGGGAACCCACCTACAGCTATCGGATCAGGACTATCAACGATCTCGAGACCTATGTACTTGCAGAATGGTACTGGGACTGGGACGGAGTTCTACATCGTTATTGGGTCACCAAGGATAGCCTGAGCGAATCCGAGTTTGACTACGACACTTCCGGCTCCGGCGATGGCACGAGCATGACAACCTATATTGGGCACGTTTCTAACTGGTACTGGGTGGATCTGTACTACTACCACCATGGCAACAGCGCCGTGGCTGAATCGAGATTCGCCAAGGACGATGGGATAACCATCTACTCCATCGGGCTTTCCCGGGGAAGCAGTGGCCAGAGATACTGGACCGGATAGCCAGCCCTGATAAGTCCTACGGTGCAGATGAAGATGAACTCGAAAACGTCTTCCAGGAAATCGCGGGGGAGCTAGTGTACGCGGCCAGAGATGCCGTAGTTACAGACCCGATCAAGGATCCGTTCACGATTCCTCCTGACCTGCGTGAGGAGATCGAATGCAGCGAAGGAACAAGCGCTCGCTTCGATGAGCAATCTAAGACCATCACCTGGAAAGTGGACAACGTCATCCAGGGCATACCACTGACGCTCAGCTACGCTGTTGAGATACCTCTTGAGGCCAACAGCGGGTTGTACGAGACCAACGAGAGAACGTATCTTAAGTATAAGAACATCTTCGGCGATGATGTTGAAGCCGATTTTCCCATTCCCCAAGTGAGGTACACAAAGCCTCAAGGGCCACCGATTGCTATCACCAGCTACGAGGGCATCTATGATGGCCGGGCCCACAGCATCACCGTGGACCAAGAGACTCTGGAAGACGGGGATACTGTCTTCTACAGCCTCTACAGCCTGGACCAGGTCAATTGGAGCCAGGAAGAGAAGATGTTCACAGACGTAACCCCAGGCCCCGTGACCGTCTATGTGAAGGTAACTAACAGCAAGTATCAAGACCGTTTTGGCCAGGGCACGGTAACGATAAAGCCCAAGCCAATCACGGTCACCGCTCAGGGTAAGACCAAGGTCTACGGCGACCAACCCTGGCGACCTGGTCGGAGATGATATGTTCTCAGGAGAACTTGGCCGTAAACCCGGTGAAGATGTCGGGACCTATGTCATCACGCAGGGTTCCTTAGTTTTGACTGATAACTACATCATCGGTTTCCAGGAGGCAAGGTTGACCATCAGCCACAGACTTCTAGAGATAACAGCGGGTAGCGCGACCAAGATATACGACGGCACGCCACTGACCAACCATAGCTACGAAATAACCGGTGGCAGCCTCGCAGAAGGCGACTATATTGCTGAGTGTAAAGTCACAGGCTCCCAGACTGCGGTCGGGTCGAGCGACAACGTCATAGAAAATGTGGTTATCAAGCCCCGTGATGTCGAAGGAACCGATGTAACCCACAGCTACGATATCACACGTGTTCCTGGCAAACTCACTGTAGCCCGTAGACCTACTCCCCCACCTCCACCTGAGGAGCCCATAGACGATGAGGAAGAAATCATAGAAATCCCTGATGAGATGCCGCCTCTCTTGAACCTAGCCGATCACTTTGCATATATCCAGGGATACCCTGACAACACTGTCAGACCTGAAGCCCACATCACAAGGGAAGAAGTCGCGGCGGTGTTCTTCAGGCTCCTGGATCCTGACTACAGGGAGCTCGTCAGGGCTTCTGTGGCGACTTTCTCCGACGTGTCTCCTGACAGGTGGTCATCCAAGCACATCGCGACGCTCGCAAACGGCGGTATTCTGGAGGGTTATCAGGACGGAACCTTCAGGCCGGACAACTACATCACCAGGGCCGAGCTTGCTGTGATAGCATCGAGGTTCGACAAGCTGAGTTTCCTCGATGAGAACAAGTTCTCCGATGTAGAGGGCCATTGGGCCGAGAAATACATCAACTCGGCCGCGGCAAAGGGC
>JAAZEL010000026.1 GCA_012512325.1 Candidatus Fermentithermobacillaceae bacterium
AACTTCAGCCACGGGTTGTTGGGATTAGGTTTGTGGCCCGTGGGTCTTTCATCCCTTTCTTCAACCGTTTCACCTGTCGCTCGCTGAGCCCCAAGAGTTCAGCTGCCAGTTTGATTGTCAGTTTCCCGTCCAGTACTTGTTCCATGACGTAAACTCTTCGTGCTTCCTTTGCGCTCAAGGAAAAGTGTTCTCCTCTCATGGTGACATTTTCTCTGTCCGCTTACAGGGTGACAATATCGCTGGCCGGTAGCAGTTCCCCATTAAGGTCCTAGACAAATCGGCGGCAAAAGGTTAGAATAATAGGGGTATATCAGGTCGGGCCGTGGCGCAGTTTGGGAGCGCGCTTGAATGGGGTTCAAGAGGTCGCAGGTTCAAATCCTGTCGGCCCGACCATTTCAACTACGATATCCCCTTCTGGTAGGCATGTTGAACGCTATCCAGTCCGGTGACTCCAGTGGCTTGGAACAGCACATAAGCAGCAACAATCGTCATGGCTGACCATGGGTTTCATCAAGTCGTTTAGCAAGCGGCACAGGTTTCTTGGTTTCTTGGTGAAACGAGCTTGCTTTCCGGGGCTTGAGGGATTGGTTCAGTACCTTGACGGTTCGGTATTTCGCTTTGATGTACTGCCCCTAGCCGATGACTCCGTCGGCAAAGCCTGGTTCTGTACCTTCATGTTTCGTGGCCCGCGGAGTGATGACTCAATAGCAAAGCAGGGATTGGGATGAGCAACAGACAATATCAGAAGGACAGGATTGAGGACAGCTTTAAGGACAGTATTAGGGACAGGTCGAAGACAGGGTTCAGGACAGGTCTGAGCATCAGTATCAGGCGTTCATATCAGCCTTCATATTAGTCGGAGAGGGGCGTCAGTCAGTGAAAGCAATCAAGACAGCGCAATGTCTCTTCTTGCAGAACCTCAAGATATACGACGGTACAGGCGCTCCGCCTGTATCGGGGGATATCCTGATTTGTGATGGGAAGATCGTCGCAGTAGGGCGGGTAGACACCTCAGTTGTTCCGGTCGAGGCAGTAAAGCATGACTGCAACGGGCTGTGCGCTTCCCCTGGTTTCATAGACATCCACAGCCACTCAGACAGTGGCATTATCTTGCATCCAGAAGCAGAGTGCCTCATAAAGCAAGGGATTACTACCTCAGTAGGGGGTAACTGCGGGGGCAGTGCCGGGGGAGCTCCTTCATCGGCTCACAGGCACAGCGAGAAGTACCTTGCCCTAGGGGTCTGTTGGGAGGATTTTCAGGGATTTCTGGGCGCGGTGGAGCAAGTGGGGCCCGCGGTCAACCTCGCCATGCTGTTCGGGCATGGCGACATAAGGGTTCAAGTGCTTGGGAGTTCAGGCAGGCAGCCTACACCCGAGGAGAAGCAGAAGATGCTTGCGATTTCTCGCACACTCATGCAGACAGGCGCGTTCGGCATATCAAGCGGGCTTGAGTATGTGCCCGGCAGGTTCGCAGATGTAGACGAACTGGTGAACGTTTCAAGGCCTGTAGCAGAGCGAGACGGCATCCACACGATGCACATGCGCAGCGAAGGCCCGGAACTCTTCGAAGCCGTCCAAGAAGCGATCGAAATCACCGAGAAGAGCGGTGTCAGGTTTGAAATCTCCCACCTAAAGGCGGTGGGTGAAGACAACTGGGGCAAGCTGCCCAAGGTTTTGGAGATGTTGGATGAAGCAAACGCCAGAGGCCTGGATATTTCGGCGGATGTGTACCCGTATCTGGCATCAAGCACTGAACTTGCTATCGTCTTGCCTGATTGGGTGCTTGAGGAGGGCAAGGCAGCGGCGGTAGGGTTGCTTGCAGAGGGTAGTCCTGTGCGGGAGCGGATCGCCGCTGAGTCTCATGTTCGCACCGAAAAGCAGGGAGGTTGGGATAAGATCGTAGTCACTTCTGTACGGACTCCCGAGGACAAGTGGATGGAAGGGCTCAACGTGGAGGAAATTGCCCTGAGGATGGGAAGAGCGCCCCAGGAGACGGCCCTGGACATCCTTGTGAGCAATGAAATGAGGGTGTCCATAATCAGGCATTCCATGAGCGAAGATGATCTTGTGGCGGCCATGAAACACCCCAGGGTTTGCTTTGCGACAGACGGCCATGTGGCAACGGCGGCTGAGGGGAGTATCCATCCCAGGAGCATAGGCACATATCCCAGGGTGCTGGGGCGCTATGTGAGGGAGAAAGGTGTCTTGACCATGGAAGAAGCCATCAGGAAGTTGACTTCTTTGCCTGCTTCGAAGATGAAGATTTGCGACAGGGGCCTTCTCAAGCCTGGGCTGGCCGCCGATGTAGTGTTTTTCGACAGGGACACCATAGCGGACAAGGGTACTTACGCGAATCCCTGGCAGTTCCCCTCGGGGATTTTCGGGGTGTTGGTCAACGGAAGGCCTGTGGTGTGGGAAGGTGAGGCCACCGGTGTCCGGCCGGGCAAGGTGTTGAGGAAACGATAGAAGGCCGGACGGCTATGCCGGCCGTTTACCATGCGGGCCATTGGTTGCACTCATGCCGGATATAGACATAAACGGCTGCCGCCGGCAGGTCGCGGGCAATGCGCTTACTGCCCGGCGACAGCCGTTTGCTTGTGAGGTCTTACCTCCTACTGCCGTACCTGTCCTGTGCCCTCTATCACATACTTGTATGTGGTCAGTTCGTTGATGCCCATGGGCCCCCTGGCGTGGAGCTTCTGGGTGGAGATGCCGATTTCGGCGCCAAACCCGAACTCGCCGCCGTCGGTAAAGCGGGTGCTGGCGTTCACGTATACTGCGGCTGCGTCTACCGCCCGGGTAAACTTGGCAGCCACATCCGGGTCCGCCGTGATAATCGCTTCCGAATGGGCCGTACCGTATGTTGCGATGTGTTCTATGGCTTCATCCAACCCGGACACCACCTTTATGGCGAGCACCAGGTCCAGGTATTCCTCTTGCCAGTCTTCCTCGGTGGCAGGCTCTATGTAAGGGACGATCTCCCGGCTTCGCGGGCAGCCCCTTATCTCAACGCCCTTGTCAGTCAAATCTTGTGCCAAGCCGGGCAACAGCGCCTCGGCGATGCCTTCATGGACCAGCAAGGTTTCCATGGCGTTGCACACCGCGGGATTGCTGAGCTTGGCGTTCATGGCGATGGAGCGGGCCATCTCACGGTCGGCTGCCGCATCCACGTATATGTGGCAATTGCCTGTACCTGTTTCGATAACAGGGATGCTGGCATTTTCTAGGGTCGCCTTGATTAACCCGGCGCCACCCCGAGGTATCAGGACGTCTATGAGCCCTCTCAATCTCATCATGGTGAGCGCTTCAGAGCGGTCCGGATTGTCTATGTACTGGATGCACTCAGGGGTGATTCCTGCCTTCTCCAAGCCAGTGCGCAGCTTGGCCACGATGGCAGTATTGGTCTTGAGTGCCTCAGTGCCGCCACGGAGAATTACCGCGTTGCCCGACTTAATGCAAAGCCCTGCAGCATCTGCCGTGACGTTGGGCCGCGATTCGTAAATCACTCCGATCGCGCCGAAGGGCACTCTCACCTTCTTGATGGTCAAACCGTTTGGCCGGCTTATCATCTGAACGATCTTGCCCAGATTATCCTGGAGCAGGCCTATCTGCCTGAGAGCCTGAGCCATCATGCCGATCTTGGTTTCTGATAGGGCGAGGCGTCGGCGCATGGGCCCAGTAATCCCGGCCTTATCGGCATTTTCCAGATCTTCTTGGTTGGCGTCCAGTATGTGGAGGCGTCCTGCCTCAAGTTCATCCGCCATGAACAACAAGCCCTTGGCTCTCTGCTCCGGGCTCAGGGATGCCAGGACCTTCGATGCTCCTCTGGCGCGCTCTGCCTTCTCAATAACTGTCATGTGATTCGCCTCCCGATGCTGCTTTTCCGGGCTTGCGCCCTTGGAATGCTTTGTCGCCTACGAACAGGGTGCCGATCATGCGGCCTTCAAGGATGGACTTGAGCACGCCCGGCCTGCTGCCGTTTGCTATCACCGCCGGGACACCGTGCTGCAACACCATGTTGGCAGCCCACAATTTGGTTATCATCCCGCCTGTGGCTATATCCACATTGCGGGTGCCTTGGGCCATGGCAAGGATGGATGGGTCGATGGTCTTCACTGTGGTGATGAGTCGGGCATCAGGGTGAACACGAGGATCTTTGTCGTAGAATCCTTCGGTGTCTGTCAGCAGTACAAGTAGATCGGCGTTAAGCAGTACGGCGACCCTTGCAGACAAGGTGTCGTTGTCGCCGAACCGTATTTCTTCTACGGCCACGGTATCATTTTCATTGATGATGGGGACGATCCTTCTTTTGAGCATCGCCTCCAAGGTGTCCCTGCACAGAGCTGAGCGTTTGGGGCTTCCCAGATCGTCTCTGGTGAGCAACACCTGACCTACGGTGAGCCCGAATTCCTCAAAGAGAGTCTCATAGCTTCTCATCAATAGCCCTTGGCCGACTGCGGCGAGCACTTGTTTTTCCGTGATGGAGACGGTCTTTTCCCGGCCAATCCGGCCCCTGCCGGCTGCCATGGCCCCCGACGAAACTACCACCACTTCGCGGCCTTCTGCCATCAGGGTTGATACCTGCTCGACGATACCCCTGAGCAATTCTTCGTTGAAAGTACCGTTGGCGTCTGTGACGGTTGAGGAGCCTATTTTGACCACAATCCTTCTGGCTCTGGTAAGGGCTGCGCGCTTCCTGGTCTCGTACTCGGAGTAGGCGGCAGAGATCTCTTCCGACCTGCGGAGCGCCTTGCCCATTGCTTCTTCAACCAGCAGACCGAGCCCGTTTGACTCGAAAACCCGGAGGGCTGCTTCCGTGGTACCGTTGGGCGATGCAATCTGGTCGATGAGCTCTTTGAGCGTTAAGCCGGTGCTTTTGAGAAGGCAGCCTGCGCCTATGAGAGTTTGGCGGGACAGTTGCTCAGAGAGCCGTCTTTCCAGCCCCATCTCCACGGCCACCTCGGTCATCTCCTGAGCCAGACGGTAGAAATATGCGGGCCCGCTGCCTGACAAGGCTGTAACTGCATCCATGTATATTTCATCAAGCCAGAAGACCTTTCCCACGGAAGCGAACACAGCTTCTGCCAGGCCTTTGTGCTTACCGGTAACCCGGTGGCTTCCACACAGCACCGATACTCCTTCGCCCACTTGGGCCGGGGTGTTGGGCATCGCCCGTATAACCGGGACTTCTTTGGCCAGGGAATCTTCTATGCTCTTGATGGTTATGCCTGCGGCAACTGAGATAATCAAATGGTCCTCAGTCACCAGGTTTGACACCGCATCCAGCACTTCCGGCATTTGGTCGGGTTTTGCCGCCAGGATTATTACCTGCGATGCCTCCATCAATTCCCTGTAGTCTTTGGCGGCTCTTACACCGTAAGCCCTGCATAGGCGCGCCAGTCGTTCACGGTTGTTCTTGTTGATCACCCTTATCTCGGAATCCCGCAGGCTGTTGCCTGAAACAAGGCCCTTGATTAGGGCAGCGGCCATGTTACCGGCGCCGATAAAGCCTATCCGGACACCGTTGTTTGCTGCTATGTTGTTACCTACACCTACGTCGTTCATTCCGGATCAGCACCTCCGACTGTTAAGAACTTCAAGTACTAAGACAAAAACCCCAAGCATCAACACAAGAACTCCAATCGTCACGACAAGGACGCCAAGGGCCACCACAAAGACTACAGGCATCAAGATAAGAACCACTTGCATCAAAACAAGAAATGCGAGCACCAAAAAAACCTCCGTCGCTAAGGACGGAGGTTTGTCTCCGTGGTACCACCTTAATTCGGGCTATAAAGCCCCTCAACAGACGGCCCAGCAGCCGTCTCCCCGTGTAACGGCTGGGTTCCCGATAGGCTCATCGCCTATAGCCTCGTGAGCGGGTTCGAAGAGAGTGGAAGGTAAACCTTTCAGCCACCGGTTTACTCTCTGTACATCCCTGGCTCTTCTACTATTCTCAGTCATAGGCCGCGTATGTATTGGTTCTATGCAGTGTCTAATGCATCTGATTATGCCGCAGATGACGCCGTTTGTCAATCGCAGCCCAGTGCTGGATGCCCTAGACACACCTGTACACCCTGGCATGAACTGCATGGCCGCGAACACATTCCTGTCCTGAAACATATTGCCAGGCGGTCACCTATAAGTTAAGATATAGGTGACGCTTGCGGAGAAATATATGGTGTCGGAAGGTGATAATGAGTGGACGACCCCGGAGGTAGTAGTTACCTTCTAGCGTTGTGTTGCTTGGTGTTGTCTGCATACTTCTCCGGCTCAGAAAGCGCCATATTTTCCTCGGATGAAGTTAGACTCAAGAGTAAGTATCCCGGGAACAAAAGGGCTCAACAGGTTCTTGGTTTGAAAAAGAACCCCAATGCTCTGCTCTCGAGTATCTTGCTCGGCAATACCCTTGTAAACATCTTGTTCTCTTCGACATTTACCGTTATCGTCTACTCCTTGCTCCCCAAATCACAAGGGCTGGCGGAGGCCTTGTCCGTCGTATTCGGGACGGCCTTGGTCTTGTTGTTTGGTGAGATAACACCCAAACTTCTGGCAGGCTCAAATCCTGAGGCCCTTGCGGTCAGAGTGGTAGGAAGCCTTACATGGCTGCAGCTTATCTTAAAGCCGTTTACCACTGTATTGGAGAAAGTGGCTTCTCTGTTTGCGTGGTTGCTTCCCAAACCGGACCGTGATCCTGAGGAGATGGAAGAGATGTCAGAAGCCAGGGTGATGGCCGCCCTGGAGTATGGGGAAGATACAGGAGCCATCAGCTACGCCGAGAAGGAGATCATCGCCGGGGTTATCGACTCCCGGGACATCGACGTATCTGAAGTGATGGTTCCCCGTCCGAGGATGATAGCCATAGAAGAGCAGGCAAGCGCCCTGGAAGCTCTCAAACTTATGCTGAGAGAGGGGTTTTCGCGTATCCCCGTATACCATGGCTCAAAGGATAACATAACCGGTATTGCGAACATAAAGTCTCTGGCCATATTCCTAGGAGAAAGGCCTTCAGACTGGGAGGAAGCCTTGGCTGACATTCCGGTCAAGCAATTCGCAGTCGAGCCCTATTTCGTACCTGAAAGCAAGAATGTATCTGACCTGCTGCAGGAAATGAAGGCTTTGGGGGTACACATGGCCATTGTTGTAGACGAGTACGACGGTGTTTCCGGGCTGGTGACCATCGAAGACCTGATAGAGGAGTTCGTTGGGGACATACAGGACGAGTACGATTCCGAGAACATGGAATATGAAGTGTTAGGTGAAGGACGGTGGCGGATGCCCGGAAGCATAAGCTTGGTCGAACTGGAGGACTTCACCGGCATCGAGATAGACAATGAAGACTGTGACTCACTGGCGGGCCTTGTAATGATGTGCCTCGGCCGGGTGCCTGTACCCGGCGACGCCTTTTGCCTGATCGAGCCCAAGGTTTGCTTTACCGTGGAAGACGTTAAAGGGCCGAGAATTACCGAGGTGCTGGTGGAGAGAATTGAGGGAGAAACCGGACAGATATGAGTACTGGCATACCTATATTTTCACTCTTGCTTAGGATTGTACTGTTGATCATATCCGTATTGGCAGTCGGGTTTTTCGCAGGCGCGGAAACCGCTTTCCTGGCTATGGACAAATGGGTTATCAGCACTCTTGCCGGCGAAGGTGACAAGAGGGCCCGGATGCTCCAGAGCCTCAAAGATAATTCCGAAAACACGGTTTCCGCCGTCCTGGTAGGGACCAACGTGTTCACGGTGCTGGTTTCAGTCAGTGCGCTGTCCATAGCTTACGCCTTGGGCTTCAACAAGCCCATCCACGTGACGCTGGTCTCGCTGCTTGCCACCGCCGTGGTGTTCGTATTTTCAGAGCTTATTCCCAAGACCTACTCGGCCAACGCGCCCACGGAAGCAGCGCTTTCCGTGTCCGTACCCCTTGGGATTGCGGTGAAAGTCTTGAGTCCCGTGGCATATTTGGTGGGGGCGGCTCCGGCGTTTCTCGTCTCGGTGTTTACCCGTGGCAGCGCCTCGGCCGCAGAGGAACCCAAATCAGAGGTCATGGCCATATTCGAAATCGCCGAAGAAGATGGGTATGTGACACCCGAGGACAAGGATGTCATCGACAGCGTGTTCAACTCGGGGAGCAAGACGGTGGCCGAGATCATGCAGCCGTGGGACAAGGTGGTCGCCTATGAACCCAGTGTTACCTTATGGCAGGCTGTGGACTTGTTCGATTCACATCGGTACAGCAGGGTGCCGGTGGTCGCCCCGGGAAGGGAAGTGCTTGGTGTCGTATACATTAAAGACGTGGTGCGTGAAGTAGTGTCCGACCCTGAAAACGCTGCATTGCCCATCACCCATGTGATGCGCCCGCCTTATCAGGTGACGGCAGGAGAAAACATCCTGTCTGCGTTCACCAAGCTGAAGCGGATGAAGGTCCACTTGGCTGTTGTAGCCCAGGGGAGAAAACCCGTGGGTATAGTGACCATGGAAGACTTGCTCAAGGAGCTTGTGGGTGACATTCCCGATGAAGTTCGCCTCGATGGTACGGCCGGCCCTATAACGGGTTATCCTCAGTCGGGAGTAACCCTGAGCGGCACGGATTAACCGGCATACAACCGGCGCAGGATACAGCTTTCCGGAAGGCCGGGCTTAGACCGCAAGGCCTACCGGAGAGCTGTTTGTTCTCTTGGCCCTCAGGCAGCCGGAGATCCTTCAGGTCATCCGGGACTTTCCGCAGGGTCTATGATAGAATCATAAGGATGTCTTGGGACAAGTTTTGAAGGATCTTGAGACAAGCCAAAGCCCTCTTCAAAATTCTGTTCCTCTTTTCACTAAATGTCGTTAAGTTTCACTAAACATTGTTGCTTTTTGGTTTGGGGCGTGTTATAGTTTTCTGGGGACTTGTGAACACATTCACAAAGCCGGAACTCATTGTAGCAAGGTCCATAGCAAGAGACAAAGACAGGAGAGAAAGGAGGATTCGCCCATGAGCAGACTTACTGTGTACACACCGGACGATGCCGAGATAGTTATGGAACGGATGGTCCATGAGATGGAGCGACGTTTAGCCGCCGCTCCTCAGGGTACATGTCCGGTAGACATGGCTTCGGTGTTTCTGAGGCTGTGTCATGCACAAACGTGCGGGAAGTGTGTTCCGTGCAGGGTAGGTCTTGGCAGGCTAGGCGATCTTTTGGACGACATTTTGGAAGGCAGGGGCGACGACCAAACCATTGAGCTTCTGAAAGAAGTGTCTGAATCCATAGTGGATACAGCTGACTGTGTTATCGGTTCTGATGCCGCGGCTATGGTCCTAAGGTCAGTCAGGGAGTTTGAGCCTGATTACATTTCCCACATCGAAGAAGGGCATTGTCTTGGTACCTTTGCTGCACCTGTACCGTGTGTGGCAGGTTGTCCAGCAGGTGTTAACGTTCCCGGATACATCGCGTTGATCAGGGCAGGCAGGCCTCAGGATGCCGTGAAGGTCATCAGAAGGGACAACCCGTTCCCCTCAGCATGCGCCCTGGTCTGCGAACATCCATGCGAATCCCACTGCCGCCGCTCGATGTTGGATGACGCCATCAACATCCGTGGGCTTAAGAGATATGCGGTTGAAGCTGCAGGTGACGTACCGGTAGCTGAGCCATTACCCCTTACAGGCAAGAAGGTGGCTATCATCGGAGGAGGCCCGTCGGGGCTGACAGCCGCCTACTACCTTGCATTGATGGGTCACGATGTAACCATATTTGAGAAACAGCCGAAACTTGGCGGCATGCTCAGATACGGAATTCCCGAGTACAGGCTTCCCAAGAAGCTATTGGACAGGGAGATCGAGACAATCCTCAACCTAGGGGTAACCGTCCACACCAATTTCGAGGTGGGCCGCGACGGTACCTTGGAGAGCTTGAAGAAGAAGTACGACGCAATCTACATCGCCATCGGTGCACATGGAGACAGAAAACTGGGTATCCCGGGCGAAGAAGCGGAAGGAGTAGTGCCGGCCGTCAAGATGCTTCGGGATATTGCCCTGGGTGAGCCCATCGACCTCAAGGGTAAGAAAGTCGTAGTTGTGGGCGGTGGCAACGTGGCAATGGACGCAGCCAGAAGCTCTATAAGGTTGGGAGCTCAGAAGGTGACAGTGGCATATAGGCGCAGGATGCAAGACATGACTGCGTTGCGCGAGGAGATTGAAGGGGCTCTGGCCGAAGGAGCGGACATTCTCGAACTTACGGCGCCGGCCAAGGTCGAAACCGATGGCAACGGCAAGGTGGCCGCTCTCTGGGTCCAGCAAATGACGGTTGGGGCCATTGATTCGTCAGGCAGGCCCAAGCCGGTACCCACGGGCAACCCGGATGTAAGGATTCCCTGTGACGTGATAATAGTTGCAATAGGCCAGGCCATCGAGTCGGAGTTCCTCGCAGAAGACGGCATCCCGCTCTCAAGGGACAGGGTATCTGCTTTCGAAGACCTGTCCATCAATGGCCATCCTGGGATCTTCTCAGGCGGGGACTGTGTCACCGGCCCGGAAAGCGCAATCATGGCAATAGGAGCAGGCAAGGTAGCTGCGTACAATATAGACATGTATCTGGGCGGACGGGGACGTATACCTGAAGACGGCATTGAGATTCCATCGGCAATTCCCGGAGACCTGTCGCCCCAAGGCAGGGTCAATCTCAGGGAAAGGTCCGCTTCAGAGAGAATCCACGACTGGGCGCAGATCGAACTCAACATGGATTTCAAGGAAGCGCTTCATGAGTCCAGGCGCTGCTTGCGGTGTGACCACTATGGATCTGGTTCCATGGAAGGAGGTAGGGTTGCGAGATGGTCAAGCTCACGATAGACAACAAGGTTGTAGAAGTGCCTGAGGGCACGACGATTCTCGAAGCTGCCCGGAAGGCGCAGCTCAGGATACCGACCCTATGTTATCTCGAGTGCATCAACGAAATAGGGGCATGCAGAGTCTGCGTTGTGGAACTCAAAGGATCCCAGAAGTTAGCAACTGCATGCAACACGGCTGTACAAGAAGGAATGGAAGTCCTCACTGCAAGCACCAGGGTACGGCATGCCAGGAGAATGGCTGTTGAACTCATGCTGACCCAGCATGACAGCAATTGCCCTACTTGTCCGAGGAACGGCAACTGCAAGCTGCAGAACCTTGCCCGTGACCTGGGCGTGCGTGATGTGCGGCTCAACAAGGAAATTCCTATCCAGAGAAAAGACGCGAGCACTCCTTCCATAGTCAGGGATCCTAAGAAATGTGTCATGTGCTACAGATGCGTAAGCTTGTGCGACAAGGTTCAGTCGCTTGCCATATGGAGGATCTCAGGTACGGGGGCCAGGACCCTTATTGAACCCGCCTACGGGACCAAGTTGGGTGAATCCGATTGCGCCCTTTGCGGCCAGTGCGTCATCCATTGTCCGGTAGGCGCCCTAACTGAGAAGGGCGACACTGACAGGGCATGGGAATTGCTCGCAGACCCTGACAAGATAACCGTGGTCCAGGTTGCGCCTGCAGTCCGCGCGTCGTGGGGAGAACCCCTGGACACACCGGCGGAGGTTGCAACGCCCGGCCGTCTGGTTGCCACCCTGAAACACCTGGGTTTTGACTACGTGTTCGATACCTCGTTCACCGCCGACCTGACGATCATGGAAGAAGGGACCGAGCTCCTTGAAAGGCTTGGGTTGAAAGAAGGCAGCCATAAGCCAGGGCCGTTGCCCTTGCTCACATCGTGCTGCCCCGGATGGATAAGATTCGTCAAGACCCAGTATCCCGAACTCTTGCCCAACGTATCAAGCGCGAAGTCGCCGCAGCAGATGTTCGGTGCGGTGGCGAAGACCTACTACGCACAGCTGTTGGATGTTCCCGCCGACAAGATCGCGGTGATCTCCATCATGCCGTGCACCGCAAAGAAGTATGAAGCAGGGCTCTCTGCAATGAACCAAGCGGGAAGCGGGCAGGATGTGGATCTGGTTCTCACCACCAGGGAAATGTGCGCCATGATTAAGGAGGAAGGCGTACAGGCCCAGGTACTGCCTGAAGAAGAGTGGGATACTCCCCTTGGGGTATCCTCAGGTGCCGGAGTCATCTTCGGTGCAACAGGCGGCGTAATGGAGGCTGCTCTCCGGACCGCGTATGCCCTGGTGACCGGGAAGAACCCCGAACCCGATGCATTCACCGAGGTCAGAGGGCTTGAAGGATGGAAAGAAGGCAAGTTCGTGCTGCCTGGCAAGACTCTAAGGGTTGCGGTAGCGCACGGACTAGGCAATGCACGCAAGCTGATTGAAGCTATCAAACAGGGCCAGGTTGAGTACGACTTTGTCGAAATCATGGCCTGTCCCGGAGGTTGTGCCGGCGGCGGAGGCCAGCCCATCTCAGTAGACGATGAAGACAGGGCAGGCCAACGCTCCCAGGTGCTGTACGCACTGGATGACAAAGCTGAGATAAGGTTCTCGCACGAAAACCCGGCGATCAAGGACATATACGAAAACTTCTTGGGTGAACCGGGATCTGAACTAGCACACAAACTACTTCACACAGACCAGAGCACCTGGGAGATGGGTTCACGTGGAGCTCGTAAGCGGAGGATGTTCCAGGCTGCCGGCAGCGATTGAGCGGCCTGGCAAGGGACAGGTGCATGGATGCCTGGCCTGAGTCATATCGGCTCAGGCCAGGCTCTGAACAGAGAAGGTTAGCGATAGCCTGCCATAGCGAAAGTTCCGGATGGCCACCGGAACTTTCTCCTTTATGAGCGCCTTTATGAGCGGGGCATATGCTTCACAGAAGGAGATGGCCCTTGCTGCCCACCACAAAGGGAAGACTTCCGTGGTTGAGTCAGACATATGCTTTACCGGTTAATGGCTTTAGATGTTATAGTTAGAATAAGCAGCGACGCCGGAGCGCCGTTGGATTGTCAACGCGGGCTGACTCAGGCGACGGTTGGACCCAAGGGGTAGCTTTAGGATGGCAGCTTGATTCTGGAGGTGGCGGTAAATGGAAGTCGGAATAGTGGGAAGCCCCCATTCAGGCAAGACCACCTTGTTCAGGCTGTTGACCGGGATGGCCGGCTCAAAGCCCGGGGGTAGCACAGCTAGCGTGGGCTTCATGGAAGTACCCGATGAGCGCTTGCGTATCCTGGGCGAGACATACAAGGTCAGGAAAATTATCCATGCAAGGATGGGTGTGGCAGACATCCAACCCCATAAAGGGCAGGAATTGCTTAACGCCGTTCGCAATCTCGACGCCCTGGTGGTTGTCCTGGGTTGCTTCATGGAAGAGCCGGGCGTCCGGGATTCCCTGGATTTTCTGGACAACATGGATGCAGAGTTTTACATTGCGGATCTGGCTTCAGTGGAAGGCAGGCTCACCAGGCTTAAGACCAACAAGGCCAAGCCCGTGAACCAGATGGAAATCCCGTTTCTGGAGAAATGCAAGCAGGCGCTTGAGGACGAAGTGCCCCTGAGGAATGTCCGGTTTTCCCCGTGGGAGCAGGATTTTGTATCCAACTTCGCGTTTTACAGCAGCAAACCGTTGATACTGGCACCCAATATCGGTGAGGAACACCTTGATGCCCCAAGCTACCCCGGAATGGATGAAATCCACAAGACAGCCCAGGAGCGGGGCTACAAGGTGGTGCCCTTTTCCGGCCTGGTGGAAGAGGAGATAGAATCCCTGGACCGGCAGAGCAGGGAGGAGTTCCTTAAGGCCTACGGGTTAAGCCAGCCCGGGACTGCCAGGATTGCACAAGCCGCCTACGATGCCTTGGGGCTGATATCGTTTTTCACAAGGAACCCGGAGGAAGTGAGGGCGTGGACCATAAGGCGGGGCACCGCGGTCAGGCAAGCCGCGGGGAAGATCCACAGCGACATGGAGCGGGGGTTTATAAGAGCGGAAGTGGTATCCTTTGAGGATTTCCAACGACTGGGTTCCATAAAGGCGTGCAGAGACAAGGGCCTTGTGAGGCTGGAAGGAAAGGACTACTTGGTGGAGGACGGCGACATAATCCACGTAAGGTTTAACGTGTGATTTGAGGCGAAGATGTGAGCCCAAGCAAAGATATGATGCAAAGCAGAGATTGGTGGTCTTAATGCGCATATTTTCTTTGTCCAGCTCGAGCACTTACGGCAATGCTTATGTATTATGGGAAGATTCCAAGAGGCCGCTGCTGATAGACTGCGGGCTTTCTATGAGGCGCCTTGTGAACGCTTTGGCTGACATAGATCTGGCCCCTCAGGATATCGCGGCCGTGTTCATAACCCACGAGCATTCCGACCACATCAAGGCCATGTGCCTTAAGACCCCTTTCCCCCAGAAGTTCAAGGTGCCCGTGTTTGCATCTCCAGGGTTTTGGGAATGGTTCCGGGCGCGCCACGGTAGCTGCATAGACCCTTCGCTGGTTCACTGTATAGAACACAACGGGCGGGTGAACATCGCGGGCTACACCGTCCACGGATTCAGAAAGCCCCACGATGCCCGGGAGCCGATGGGCTACAGGGTGGACGGGACGTCATCCAGCGCCGGTTTCGTCATGGACCTTGGACATGTCCCCTCCTCTATAGACCAACTCCTCAGAGGGATAGAGTATCTGGTGTTCGAGGCTAACCACGACGTGGAAATGGAAATCAACTCAGGCCGTCCGTGGTCACTCATACGGCGGGTCATGGGTAAGCTGGGCCACCTTTCCAATGATGAGGCCGCTGATGCGCTGAGCAGGTTAGTTACGCCCTCCACCAAGCAGGTAATCCTTACCCACCTCAGCATAGATTGCAATTGTCCGGAAACAGCCTTGAAAGTGGTCAGCGACAAGCTGGAGGCCTGCGGTCATAAGCCGGGTATAAGGGTAGCTCCCCCACGGGGTGTATCGGCATTTGGCCCATGAGTTGCCGCAAAAGGTTTCGGCATCACGCCGGATGGTTTTCGTCCTGACCGCTTGCGCCTAGGCGTCGCGCCCTACGATTTCTACGTTGGCTTCCGCCACGTCCACCAGGGACCCGCCATCCAGGCGGACCCTGACCGCTTCCATGAGCCCTTCAGACTCCAGGGGTATTCTCCCTGGCATCACTTGTTCCACCAAACCCCAGAGGCCCAGGTAAGGCTGCCTTACGCATCTTACCCTGTCCCCCGGCTGAACCCGGTCCCTCAGGGAAGGTATGGCCTTTCGCGATTCGGCTCCGGTTTCGGTGATCTCATACCCGGGCACTGTCCCGTCTGGAACCCGGCCTACAAAGATCCAAGGACGGAGCGTTTCTCCTGACAACCTGGTAGTGCCGTCCATTGAAGCCAGGGCGCCGTGGTTTTGGATTAGAGCTTCCCAGGTCCGGTGGTTCATGGCCATGAATCCCGCGCCTTCGGTCATTATCGTAGCGAAACCGGTGAGCCTGGCCAAGTCTTTCTGGTTGAGGCCCCCGGCGATGATGCCCCTGGCACCCAAGTGGAAGGCCTTTTCCATGGCTTCGTAGGTGGCTCCTGCTCCCGCCACGATTATCCTGCCGTCAACTTCAGGGCCAATCTGCGAGCTTTCCAAGACGTCACCGGGACCCTTTGTCATCACCCATAAGATGCCATGGCATTCCGCCCCTGCGCCAAACACTCCTTCGATGTAGCAGCCAAGGCTTTCAATCACCGCGCCGTAGTTGGGGATGATCTCAACTACCCTGCCGGGCACATGGGCCGTGACTTTCAAGGTTTCCATGGGCCTCACTATGGAAACGTTGCCCAGCAGGGGGCAAATTCTTGCAACGATACCGCTGATAGGCGCGTAGACAGCGCTGAAAGTGCCCGGTTCAAGGTAGCCTGCGATGATCTGGCCTTCCTTTACATATTGGCCCTCCCTGACTGTAACATGGGTTCTGATCCACTTCGGGTTGGACTTGAGGATGGAGCTTACGGGGACAACGCACATGGGCTCCATTGAGTCTGCATCTTCACTGATAAGGATTCTAGCGTCCAGCTTGGATACATACTGGATGACCCCATCGCACGGCGAAGGTAACTCCTTGTACCCTGTACCTCCGGCTGGCATACGGGCTAATGGCTCGCCGGCCTTCACGCGCTCTCCCGCCTTCTTGAGCACTATGGACTCTACGGTGTCAGGTTGTATAGGCATTTTGAACTCGGCCCTCAGGTCCACCACCCTGGGGCTTTCCCGGAGGTAGTCGGTCTTGGCGATGATCGCCGTAGGCCCCACTGTGTCTCCTTTCTTCACCAGCACCTTGCCGGGGGAAGGGAGGGTCCGGGGCTTGAGCAACCTGGCGTTGTGCCTTACCACTATTTCAGAAAACACTGCCATATCAGCGACTCCTTCCGTCGGGCAAAGCATAGTCAGGATAGGCGCCGAGAGCTCGATACCACTGCTGCAGTTTGGCTGCACGCACCTGCGGATTCCGGGGCAGGATCAAGGGCCGCCCCCGGCCATCGAGGATCAAACCCAGCTTGCTCGGGGGTATTGTCACCGTCACAGCCTGGCCTTTGCCCGCGCCGACGTCAAACCGCTTGTTGGGAACTACTGTAAGCTCCGTGCCGGACCAGGCGTCACCGGCTGCCGGAGGGTTCAAACAAGGCACTACCGTGATTTCTCCTGCGACCAGCTTGTAAGTGCTGCCGCAGAAGGTTACGGCCGCAATTGCGGTACCTTGTTTCACGTCCGGGCCTACAGGTGCAATGGCTGTTGCCGCCAAAGCAGGCGGGAAGACACTCGTGTCTTGCTCCGGGCCGCCGTTGCTACCCGCGGAAATGAGCCCAGCGCAAGGCAAGAACGAACCGTCGTCGATATAGATGTGGGTAATCCCTTCAGGCTGGATGGCGTCGAGGATGATGGAGACTGCCTGGCTCAGGCGGGGCGCATTTGCGATCACGCCTCCCATGCCCACAATGGCATCTGTTTTCATCAGGTTTACCAGGGTATATCCTGTGCCATGCTGGTCGAAAACATCCCCTATTTGCCTTGAGATCTTTATGCCTTTGAGCCCCGTGACGATTGAGCGGTGGCGGTCCAGGGACAGCCTCACCGCTTCCTTTGCAAAACTCTGCTCAAGTATGAGGTCCTCTATGGTCTGGGGTAGAGTTGACGGGCGTATGGCCTTGTTGAGATGCCAGTTGCCCACAAGACCGTCATCCTGTACCCACGGCAACCACTGGATGATCATATCTGGGTTGATCTGGTCAAGCAGCTTTCCCATGCTGTACGACATGCCTACATTGGCCGATACGCTCCTGTAAAGCCGGCCGTCGATGACGGAGAACACATCTGTGGTTGCGCCTCCGACATCCACTGCCAGGATATTGTAGTTGCTTTCCGCGGCAAACCGGGTAAGGGCCGCACCTACCGCTACAGGTGTGGGTTGGACCCTGTCTTGCGACCAAAGAGCCAGAGTTTTGAAACCCGGTGCGCCTGACATCACGTGCTTGAGGAATATTTCCTGGATTACGCTCCTTACAGGATGGAGCTGCTCGGTTTCCATGGCGGGACGGATGTTGTCGATGAAAATCAGATCCATTGTACTCCCGACAATGCTTTCAAGATATCTGCGGGCGTCTACATTGCCTGCGTAAACCAAAGGAATCTTGCCCCTGACATCAAACCGGGGTTTGGGCGCTGCCAAAGCCAGGAATTCTGCAAGGGTGAGCACATCGGAGATATTGCCGCCGTCTATCCCGCCTGTGAGGAGCACCATATCGCAGGACACCTTCTTGATGCGTTCCAAAGATCTGAAATCCGAAGTTGCCTGGTTCAAAGACACAACCTCGGTGACCACCGCGCCCGCCCCCAAGGCTGCCCTGTGACCTGATTCGGCGGTGATCTGCTCCGTGAGCCCTGCCACAAGCACCTGAAGTCCGCCGCCTGCGCTGGAGGTGGCTATGAACTCCCCAACCCCCTGGTTTTCCCCTGTACCCGAAATAGGGTGGTTTTGAGAAAGGATCCTGATTCCCGTCCACGCCTCAAGCTTAGCGATGGCTCTCCTGAGCCCTATCATCACGTCGGAGTAGGGGGAATCCACGGTAGTAGGCGCCCAGGCCCGCTCCCTGACCCGCCAAGTGCTCCCGTTGCGCTCAAGCAGGCTCACTTTGGTGAAGGTAGCGCCGGTGTCCGCGAACAAGATGCGTTCAGCCACATGGGTCACCTCCGGTTTAGATGCCACCGCATAGGCCGCAATTGGCGCATGAAGGGTTGGAAATCACATACACCGGCCTGTTATTGAGCAGTTGGTCGCAGTTGGCATTCTTGATAAGCTGAAGGGGCATCCATACCCCCGCTGCCATGGTCAAAATACCGGTGATCACTGCGATTACATAGGCGCTCGGGGGCATCAGATCGCCTGTTTCAAGCAAGCCTGCAAACCGGCGTCCGGCGATCACTCCCAGGACTATACCGGGCAAGCTGATGTAAGCGGCTTCCAACGCCATTGATCTCCTGAGGTCGGCTACGGTGCCTCCCAACACCCTGAAGATGCCCAAGGAGCGCTTACGTCCGAGGAATGACACGGTGAGCACGCAGGTTATGGCAGCTGCGGCAGATAAGAGCACCAGGAGGGAAATGACCTGCCAGGATGCAAAGGCGCCCCTGGTTGCCCTTCTCAGAGACATGGTGCCGGAATAAGGTGTGATAACTGTGGCCTCCTCGGGGACATTTCTCTCAACTTGAGCAAAGTACCTGTTTATCGTAGACGTCCCAACCGGGTTCCTGGGGTTGAACCCCAAGCGATCCGGCAATTCCAGCAAGATCCCCTGGCGCTCATTGCCAAGCTTGCTGATGAAATCGGGATGTACCAAAGCCCAGCCGTGAAGGGCCGGAAAGCTTTCTTCCGCGCAAGGCAGGATTACGTTTTGCCACCGGAGCTGTTGAGACGGATTGCCCGGAAGCCATGCGGAGATGCTCGGTTCCGCATCACCGGTTTCAGCGTAGAAAAGCAGTTGGATTGCGTCTTCCGGCAAGTCGTACCCTGTTCCCAAAAGCCACAGCCTTCCTATGTTGGATTCGACTTCCGCCCACTTAACCCTGTAAGTTGACCCGGACCACTTCAGTGACCGCTGAAAACCTGTCAGGTCACCCATGTCCCTGTCAAAGGTAATGAGCCCATGAAAAGGGAGTTTGCTCATCTGAACTCTGGCCGCCAGCACTTCAACGTTCTTAGCTATGATAGTGGTGATCAAGAACGATACAGCCACGCTCAAGAACACTGACAAAGCGACCAGGGCGGCAAAAGCTTTGGTGAACCGGATCCTTCCCAGGGCAATAAGGTTGTAAACGGGATAATTGGGCTTCGGACGTGGGATCTCTATGGCTTGCCCCTGTCCCGGAGTATATGCCCTGCTTGACGGAATGTGTGCCCCGCTAGATGAGGGTGCCATGCCGGTCACTCCTCTCCGCGATTTCGCCGTCTACGATTCTTACTACGATGTCGGCATATTCGAGGAAACTCCGGTCGTGGCTGGCGATGATGAAAGTCTGGTTCTCTTCTTTGTTGAACTTGGCGAACAGGCCCATGATTTCCCTTGAACGTGCCGAATCGAGGTTGCCTGTGGGTTCGTCGGCAAGCACCACGGCGGGACGCGTGGCAAGAGCCCTGCATATAGCCACCCGCTGTTGCTCGCCTCCGCTCAGTTCTGAAGGGTAGTGTTTCATCCTGTCCAACAGCCTCACAGCTTCTAAGAGCTCTGTGGTTCGCTGGGTGATTGCGTCGTCGTCGTAACCAGCCAGCCTCATGGGCAGCCCGATGTTTTCCACGGCGGTTAGTTCAGGGAACAGGTTAAAGAACTGAAACACCATACCTATTTCAGTTCGCCTCAACATTGCCAGGTCATCTTCGGAAAGCCTTGAGAACTTGCGGCCCTTGAGTATGACCTCGCCGTGGGTGGGCCTGTCTATCCCTCCCAGGATATTGAGAAGAGTGGTCTTGCCTGAACCGGAAGGCCCCATGATCACCACAAAGGCGCCTTCAGGCACTTCCAGTTCCACATCTCTTAGAGCAAACAGCCCGTCCCCCACCGGGTAGAACTTGGAGATCTCGTGACAGCTGATTATAGGCCCTGTCCGTTTATTCATGGCTCAGCACCTCCGCACATGATAGTCGGGACGCCCACCAGGCAATTCCGAAGCCGATCGCCAGGGACAGACCTACCGAAAGCCCCATTATCTTGCCAAAATCGCCCAGGGCTTGTATAAGCCATTCTTTAAGTGTCATGTCAGACCCTATCAGCGTGATCAAGTACAGCAAGTTGCCTGCGGCGATTCCGTAGAAGGTACCGGAAGCCGAAACGTACGCTACCAGGGTTAGGATGTACTGGACAATGTTCTTGGATGTAGCGCCTATCACCCTGAGGAGTCCGAGTTTGCGTTTCTGTTGCGCAACGGATATGTATGTGTTGCCCGCCACCACCACAGCGGCAAACCCTATTATGAGAGCCGCGTACACCGTGTGCATGTCCGGGGGCATTACCACGTGGCTGGCCATGTGGCTCCTGGCTTCGGCCACCGGGTAGACTCCGTAATCGCTCCCCAAAGCTTCACGTATCAGCCGAGAGGTTTCCCTGATTTTGCTGCTCCTGTCTACGGTGACTGCAAGCTGATAGGTGGGGAAGTCCAAGTCAAAATCGCCTGAGGCTAGGCCGGTGGCTTCATGGGCAGTCAGCGCTCCCAGTTCGGCGAGGATCCCTTCGAACACGTCCATGGGAACAAGAAACTCAGGGCGTTCCCAGTATATAGGTATGCTCGGGGGAGGCCCCGGGCTGGCCGCCCCCGCTGCCGCATCTGTCTCCTCGCCCACCTGGATGGCGTACTTCTGGGAAACCACAAACCGGTACGAGCGGGCCCCTTCCCAGTCCACGGCCAATTGAGGTACAAGGCCTGACGGGGAGGCGGTACGGTAGACCACGACCTTGGGCACTGTGATGCTTATCACATCGCCTACTTCGATACTTGAAAAGGGCCTGCCTACGTTGGGGGCGATGCCTTCCAGCTCATCCTTCCGGGTAAAGGGAGGGTGTTTCTCCGGGTCTTCGGTCAGATGGGGCTCTATGGGATGGCCTTCCAGATCAAAACCTCTCAAGAAAGCGTGGACGGTGCCGCGGTCAGTGCCAACTATACAAGGCACGCTGCGGTAAGCCGAAATCCGCCTTATATTTGGTATACTTGCCAGCTGCTCAATGAGTTCCCTGGGGATCATGGCTCGCCATCCGGCACAAGCTTCTTCGGCGAGGTAGCCTGTTTTCGCAGTATCCTTGAAATAATACAGCAGGTGGGATTGCCAATCGCTTCCTTGCCAGTTTCTCCAGGTGAGCATGTTGGTTTCAGATGACGACAAAGGTGCCTGAGCGGGGAAGATGAGGATGTCCCCGCCGGAAAAGGTGCGCTCAGGCAGGGCAACCCCAACGTTGTAACCTTCGGGAACCACCCGGATTAGCACGACTATCATGGCAGCCAGAGCACAAGTGATCACACCTACAATGGTCCTGGTGGAGTTGCGCCTGATCTCCGTCATTGCAAGCTTGGAGAAATCCATCCGGGATCACCTGCCTTCGTACTGATGCTTTAGTTCTGCTTTGACTGGGCTGACTCCTTCTGTAACTACAATAAGGATCGGGTAAGCCCACCGGACGTTTGAGCATATATTGCATTGACACCTGAGGGGGACTAACCTAGAATGTGATTGGTTTACTCTATGTATCCCTCAAACGTCCTTGATAAGAGAAAGGGGGCTGAGAGATGAAGGGACTGGGCCGGCATGTCCTGGCTGAGGTTTACGGATGTGAGTTTGACATCCTAAATGACCTGGACAAGATCCGGGAGGTCATGGTCAGTGCGGCTCTCTCCGCCGGCGCGGAAGTGATAGAAACAACTTTCCACCGGTTTTCGCCTCAGGGTATAAGCGGCGTGGTGGTGATTTCCGAATCACATCTTGCAATTCACACATGGCCTGAATTGGGTTATGCAGCCATAGATGTGTTTACTTGCGGAACTAACGTCGATCCCTGGGTAGCAATGGAGGCCATAATAGACGAATTCGGAGCGACATCGGTAACTGCAACGGAAGTGAAGCGTGGAGTTCTCTTGAAATCCGTAGAGGCGGCCAGCTAGCCAAAATACTACGGGAAAGGTGATGTCTTATTGTAGGTTCAGATGAGGATGGAAGCCTAAAGGATTAGACCCTGCGTGACAAAACGGAAACGCAGGGTCTTGTCGTTTCAGGTACACTTAACCCGAGACGGCCCCGAATTGGCCTTGCGTTGGTTGTGCTGTGCCTCTTACGGCGCGAGCCATGGTGTCCTGAGACTCGTGTATGAGGTATATTAGTGGTAACAACACAAGAATAACTGTAAGGGGAGACGGACCAGTGACGGAAAGAACTCTCGTGTTGGCAAAACCCGATGCGGTTGCCCGGGGACTGACAGGTGAGATAATCAAGAGGCTGGAGGCCAGAGGTTTGAGACCGGCGGGACTCAAGATGATTTGGATCGACGAAGAACTTGCCAAACGCCATTATTCAGCCCACATAGGAAAGCCGTTTTTTGAAGGGCTGGTACAGTACATAACCTCCCTCCCTGTAGTGGCGATGGTGTGGGAGGGGCCGTCAGCGGTAAGCGTGGTAAGGAACACAATGGGCGCCACCAATCCGGCCCAGGCCCAGCCGGGCACAATCCGCGGCGACCTTGGAACCGACATCTCAAACAACCTGGTACATGGGTCTGATTCAGTTGAATCGGCGGAGAAAGAGATAAACCTGTTCTTCAACGAAGCGGAGATTTTCAGCTGGAAGAGGCCACATGAGTCATTCATAACCGGGGAATGACATCCTCGCAGGTTGTACCTGGTGACGCCGGCCTTGGCCAGGTGCAGGCCGGCGGGAGGGTTCAGATTTCAGGGAGGAGCTCTAATGCTGTACATAGGAACATCAGGCTTCAGCTACGCCGATTGGAGGGGAGTGTTCTATCCCCAAACCATGAAGCAAGGCGACTTCCTCGCGTATTACGCC
Source organism: Candidatus Fermentithermobacillaceae bacterium (assembly GCA_012512325.1). Taxonomy (GTDB): domain Bacteria; phylum Bacillota; class Sulfobacillia; order Fermentithermobacillales; family Fermentithermobacillaceae; genus DTU015. The sequence continues at coordinate 22,950 of JAAZEL010000026.1, forward strand.
CAACGTTTCGATTGCGTGGAACTTAACTTCACTTACTACAGGCAGCCCGCGGCCCATGCAATGGCTGCCATGGCAGCCAAGGTGCCGGATGCCTTCAAGTTTACCGTAAAGGCTCACAGGACCATGACCCATGAGATTCCAGGGGGCTCTGATCTGGCTGCTGAGTTCGAACGGTTCCGCCAGGGGATGTTGCCGGTGGTTGAGGCCGGGAAACTTGGGTGCGTCTTATTCCAGTTTCCCTGGTCGTTCAGGCCTTCCAAGGGCAATTACGATTATGTGCTGTCCCTGCCCGACAGGCTGGATTACGCACAAGTAGTGGTTGAGTTCAGGAACAATGGGTGGGCAAGGGACGAAGTGTACGAAGCTTTGAGACAACAGGCTATCGGGTTTTGCTGCGCGGATGAGCCTGAGTTGCGGGGGCTTTTCCCGAGGGTAGCCGTGGCGACCTCAAGAGTGAGCTATCTCAGGTTTCACGGCAGAAACGCAGCCAAATGGTTCAACCACAAAGAAGCATGGGAAAGATATGACTATCTGTACAACCGGGAAGAGCTCGCCCAATGGGTACCCAAGATACATGAAATGGCAGATGCCAGTGACGATATGTATGTGTTCTTCAACAACTGCCACCGGGGACAAGCCGCGGTCAATGCCGCGCAAATGCAGGAATTGCTCAGCCGACCTGTCTGACTATATAAGTCTGGTGGCAATACCTGCATGCAGGACCATGACAACTGCCACCGCCGCTATCACCGGCCAGTATTTCTTGTAGATCTCGGACAGATCAACGTCGTAATACTCGCATGTGAGCACCTGGCACAGGTGGAGGGGTGACGCAAAATACGCCAGGAAACCTGCGCCGTAGATCACGGTTGTAAGGTACAACACAGCTTCCTGGGAAGCTCCTGCAGGAATCAGCACCGGGATGAGCACCCCCGTTGTGGTGGTATGGTTGGCGCTCACATATCCGAACAGCAGGGGGAAAACAACGGCGAGCAAGGCATGGGGTATCCCGTGGGCGGTTGCCGAGTCTACCAGAGCAGGGAATACCGGGGAAATCGCCGCAAACTCCTTGAATGCCATTATCCAAAACATGGCTGCCACCTGGGGGAGATTAGACCCCTTGATAACCGTACCTACCGAGGGCAGTTCCGTTTTTTCGAAGTAGGCCATAACCAGCCCTAGGGCTACTCCGACCATCATGGATTTCCACAATGACAGCTTGAAGACGACGCTCAACACCAAAGCAATGAGCAGAGGAGCGCCGTAACGGAAGAATCTCCACATATCCCGGACTCTGGAACTGTGAGCTTGGGAGTCATGAGCCTGGGAGTCATGAACCCTCGAGCCTTGCACCTTTGCTCCTGCCGGTTGCCGGCCATGCAGCATACACGCAGAGTCTCTGTCCGTTGCAGGCGACGCTTCAACAGTCTTGGGCTGCCCGGTATTTCTCAGGAATAGCCAGTAGCCTGCAATCCAAAACCCTACCCCGTAGACCCACAGTTTGGAGATCAGTGTGCCCACAGATACTCCAATCAGGTTAGCCACCAAGATCATTGTGGGCGACAACGGAAAGATGAAAAACATGCCGTGTCGAAATACAAGGTTTATGGCTGCCTTGGTGTCAGGCGACAGGTCCAGCCCGTCTCCCAGCTTGTCCACCAGAGGTGCTGAGACAGCAGCTCCTCCCAATACAGGCATGGAGCCTATAAGCGCAGGAGCGGCCATAATCGCTGCTTTGAGGTTTCCCAGAAAACCCGCAAGTCCCTGAACCATATTGTCAAGGTAACCCGTCTCTTTCATTATCGTGGAAAACACACCTATCGCGAACACCGTGAGGGCCAGCTCAACGGTGGTAGTGTGCAAGAAGGCTTTCAGCACGGTACCTCCAGCTTCAGCCACAGGAAGCCCTGAAGTGAGCGCCATTACCACTGTGGCGGCACACATTGTATAAGCGAGGGACACCTTCTTGAAAGAGAAGAGGATGATGATGGCGAATGCGACTGCAACTCCGAATAACTGCAACGGACCCACCTCGGTTCTGGATAGAGATCAACGCAATTATAACTCAGTAGGCAGGCTTTGCACATTCTTGGGGCCAAACCGCTATCTGCAGGAGTTGGGTGTCTTGGCCTGTGCTAATCCGCCGGAGCAGAAAAGGGGGCCAAACCGCTGTGTGCAGAGGAATCGGGCCGGTTGCCCCAGAACTACCAACATCGTGGCTCCGTGGTTGCCATGGTTGTGGCAGATACTGCTCATAAGCAGGAGAGAGGAGTTGGACGCAGTGGCCATACCTGTTCCGGATTACGTAGCTTTTGACGTTGAGACTACCGGTTTTTCCCCTGACGAGGACCGTATTATAGAAGTAGCATTTGTGCGGTTTGAAAACGGCGTACCGGTCAAGAGGTGGTCATCCCTGGTTCATCCCGGCAGGGAGGTTGGGCTCAAGATCATTAGGCTCACAGGAATAGATCGGGACCGGTTGGCCATGAGCCCCGACTTCGCCTCAATCTGCGGAGAAATTGAGGAGTTTCGCGGGCGCCTGCCCCTGGTAGGACACAACCCTGATTTCGACGTCGCGTTTCTTTCCAAGGTGATCCAGGGCTTCCCAGGCGTTCCCGTTTACGACACCCTTGAGCTGGCCAGGATTGTGTGTCCCGGGCTTAAGAGCTACAAACTCGGGGACCTGGCGGCGGAGCTAGGGGTCGCCTTGTGCGACGCCCACAGGGCGTGTGATGATGCAGAAGCTACAGGGATGATCTTTGAGCTCATCCAAAGGAGAATCATCCGGCTGCCAGAAGACCTGCGTCGCAAGATTGTATCCATGATGGGCGAAGGCTGGGTGTCTGCGCGCCTTTTTGACGTCCAAGAGAGCCCGGGGCAGCAGCTACGCCTGTTTATCCATGCACTACCGCGGCCCATGCCTGCCTGCGAAATCGCTCCTCGTCCGGCGGACCTGGAAGAGGGCGAAGAAGGGCTGGGGCGCGGGGAGAAAGGGGCGAACCGGGAGGACCGGCCTGACCGGGGTGAACGAGTGCCTATCGACTGGCTGCCGGGTCTGCTTGAGGCAGGTTCAGGCCCCGCTTTCGTGGATTTTCCCGTGGAATGGCTGACCCCGGGTAGTCTGGCTGCAAGCTTGGGGTCCTATTCCGGCCAAGCGGTGCTCGCACAGGATGTGGCAACCCTGCCCATGGCTGATGCAGATGTGTGTTTCCTGTCTTTGCCGCAAGATTATCTTTGCCTGCTAAAAGCTGTCGCCCTTGAGAAATTCGCCGGGGGCGGGCTGCTGGAGCACTTGGACGAGGAATCAAGACGGTTCTTGTCGACCATTGCCGTGTGGAGGACTCAAACACGACACGGTGTGTTCAGAGAGCTTCAGCTCGCGGGCAAAGGCCATGCCCTGAGCCGCGAACTGAGCTGCTCAGATTTTCCCCATTGCCGGGAACAGTGTCCTAGTGTCGACCGCTGCTATTACCTGAAAGCTCTGACAGCTGCTTCAGGATGTCGGGTCATTGTGACCCCTAAGCAAAGCCTACTTGACATTTCCCGGAGCATAAGCGCAAGTGCGTGCATTGTGGTGGGCTTAGACGATTTGGGAGACATGTGGGAGCGGAGACAGCCAAGGCTGAATTTGGGAAGATTGAAAGAAGCATTGGAAGCGTTGGATTGCAGGCGGTGTGCCGGGCTTGTTGATAGGGTCATATACAAGAGCCTGGGCGCCCTCGGCTCATCGCCGGATATGGTTGTGCCCGACGAGATCATGGAAGCCCTTGGTGCCGTGGGTCGGGAGATCCGACTGGTCATCCCCGACTTGAGGCAAGGGCTGAGAGATGCCATAGATCCCGTCAGGGAACTACCCTTTGACCCGCCTGTACTTGGGATGAACCTCGGCAGATTGGAATACTGGACCGAACAGATGGAGGGAGTGTTGGCGGAAGACGGTTCATCCATACGGCTCCTGGAGAGGGGCTATGGCGATTCCCGCGGGGTGATTGCGAGGAGAACCGTGTGGCCGGCCATTGAGGCCAAGCATGAGCTGGGACGGCGCTTTGAAACAGTGGTGTTGGTTTCTGCCTACGCAAGCTTCGTGTCCGGATTCCAAGGGCTCAGGCGTATGTACGGGATGGAGCCGGGAGGCCTTGTCCGCCATGCAGGCACCGGGGAGCCGAAAACCGCCGGTGCATCCGGTGAGAACCGCGGGGCTTTGCTGATTTCGGTAGACAAAGGGCAAAAGATGTCCCATTCGGAACACCTGGAGTCTGTAGGCGAGTTTCTACGGCAGCTGGCCCTGGAGTCCAATGACAATATCCTATGCCTTTGCCCCTCGTATTCTTACATAAGGCAGCTGAATGCCTGCATTTCCGCGTTCCTGGAGAGTCAAGGCATCGCAGTGTTTGCCCAGGGCGTGGACGGCGGGCCGAGAGTGCTTGAGCACCTGGCCGAGCCGGACACCGTGGTCTTGGCAAGGTTCGGGGTGGACATTGAGGCCAACTCACAAATCATGCCTCGTATCTTGGTGATACCTAAGGTACCCTTCTTGCCCCCGAACACTATTGCAGACCTGAGGCAGAGGGAGATCTCAAGCCTTGGTATGGACGGGTTCATTGAGCTGAGCGTATTACCTGTTGCGTTTGCCCTCCGAACTTACATGGAAAGCTTGAGCCGCGTTGCAGGAAAGATTGGGGTGTTCCTGCTCGACCCGAAACTCCTGCCCGGGCAGAGCGCTTGGGGCAAGCATTTCATGGCTCAATTTGCCGACATGAATACCATCCTGTGCCCGCCCCAAATGGCCATTGCACAAGGTGTGAAATGGGTGTGCTTTGGGTAATAGCAAACCCTTCGTCCTAATATACACAAACCAGGAGGTGTTTTCCCATGAAGTACAGCCCTCCTGGCAAACCAGGGTACCGGCGGTGGAGTCAAAAATATGTGGAAGAAGGGTTTTCAGTTCCATTGGTGGGCAAGGGAGTAGTATATGCCCTGTTCATGGCAGCGCTGCTCATATTGGTTGCATCGGCGGTTGTGTACCTGACGAAGTTGGAGGAAAGCATTGTTTACTGGGTAGTTAACATAGGTAGTTTCGCCATTTTGGGTCTGGCATCTTTCATCACCGCAAAGCAGGCGAAGCGGTACGGCCTCATGTACGGCATTGCCATTGGCGCGTCATATGCCGTAATAACGGGCCTGGTTGGGGCAATACTCTACCCTCCCTTTATGGGAATCGGGGCGCTGCTGAAAAGAACAGGTTTTTGCGTGTTGGCCGGAGCTTGCGGTGGAGTTCTAGGGGTAAACTACCGATAAGGAATAACCTGGCTGTCAAACACGCATGATACCCTCAGGAACACAGGTTGTTGCTGGGGGTTTTGTCTTGACCCGGAAGACTCTCAAGAAGCTGCTGAAACCGATGTGTCGGTCCATTCCGGCATTGCTTATCCTTGCAGTGCTTGTCCTTGGGGCGCTTGTCCCGGCAGCCCCCGGGTCAGGGACACCCGGGGTGGCAGCTGCCGGAAGCCAAGCAGAATACGCCGAGTTGTTCGGAAGCAAGCGGCCGTTGCGACATGGCCACACAGGTGAAGACGTCAGGCAATTGCAAGCACTCCTCAAACAGCTGGGCTTGTACGGTTCAACTGTGGATGGAGTCTTCGGAGACAAGACCAAACACGCAGTGCTGGAGTTCCAGAAAAACGCAAGCCTTGTCAGGGACGGGATTGTTGGCCCCGATACCAAGCAAGCCCTGTATGCCGAATTGCTCAGACTCAACCCGCCTGCAAAGCATATAGTCTCGGCAGGGGAAACCCTGTGGATCATAGCCAACAAGTACGGCCTGAGCGTTCCATACTTGATCGAGATAAACAACCTCAAAGACCCCGACCGTCTGTTTCCAGGCGACGTCCTGGTGATCACGCCGGACCAAACAACCCCGGTTTCAGGAAACGATGAAGCTACCGCTGAAGCTGGATTGCCTCCCGTTGAGCTTCTACCGGTGCCTGACAAGCGTATTTGCCTCACGTTCAACGACGGGCCTGACCCTGCCACAACTCCTGCAATCCTGGATGTGCTGGACGAATACGGGATCAAAGCCACTTTTTTCGTGATAGGAAAGAAGGCACGGGAATACCCTGAACTCGTAAAACAGATGGCTGATAGGGGCCACGTTATAGGCGTGCACGGTTACGAACACAAAGCCTTGGCCGGACTTACCCCGCGTGAAGTCCGGAACGATCTGCAGATGGCCCAGACGTGCATAACCCATATTTCAGGCCAGAAGCCATACCTGTACCGCCCTCCCCATGGAATGCTCGACGAGACGCAAATAAGGGAGGCGCAGAAGCTTGGTATGAGGGTGCTCATGTGGACCAATGTCGGCGGCGCAGACATAGGAGCAAGCTCCTCACGGGAAGTGACGGAGCGGGTACTGGCTTGGGCAAGGGACGGAGCCATAATCTTGCTCCATGAAACCTTCCCGCATACAGTTGAAGCCTTGTCTGAGATCATTCCGTCCCTTGCGCGGATGGGGTTCGGCTTTCAGAACCTGAGCCCAACTTCTCTCATTGAACCTGTCCCGGGGCCATGATGTCCTGGATCACCTGATCCGCCCCTTTGACGTAATGGCACATCTCTGAAATGGCCATACTCTGAAACATGGCGTTTTGAGCGTCTGCCAGGGAGCATACAGCCTTTTGCAGCGCTTGGGCTACCTGTCTGTCTGCCTTGGTTTGTTGCATGGAAAGCTGATTTGACAGCAGTGCGATCATCTCGCTTAACTGTTGTGCATTAGATCTTACCGCCTCGTTGCCCTGGGAGACTATCGAGGCGATTTGTTGTGTGATGGCCAGAAGCGTGTCTACAGCCTGGGAGTCAGCTACATGGGTGGAAGCTTTGCTCAACGCACTCTGCAAGTCCTGTTCTATGAGCATCTGCTGTTCCCTGACTGTATTCTGGACTTCCGACAGGGATGCCTCGATCTTCTCCGCCGGGGTGGTGGGTGCTCCTGCACCCGGAGGTCTGAAAGTGCGTCTCATTTCCTCTACAACGTGGGACGCCGGATTCTTGCCATCTATGCTGCCTATTGCGTAATCTTCATGTTCGGTCACAATACCCCTCCTTTCTGTATCATCCTTAGTGTTTTCTTTTTTGGTTGCCTTATGAGGAAACGGGGCACAAGTAAAGGAAATCCAGCAACGGCAGCGAAATGTGACAAAGGGGGGTCGAAGAGTGTCGAGGTTTCTGCGTGTGGGGATTTTCCTTGACAGACTGGAAGATATTGCAGAAGCTGCCGGTATGCTATCTGATGTAGTCAGGTCCAGTGGCGACGTGAACTTGGCCAAGGCCGTCGAACTGGCTGAGGACATTGAATCTATGGCCAAAGAACTGCTTAACATAATCACAAGATGGAATTGCGAACCTCTGATTTACACCGGTGCAGGCACCACCGAGGAAATAATCACCCTTCTGGATTCACTGCTCAAAGATGCTGAAAAGCGCTCGCGATGAGAATTAGCAGTTAAGGGAGGTTTGCACAACCGGTAGCCTCCGTCTAAACTATTACCGGGAGGCGGTTTTCATGCCAATCTTTGAGTACAAGTGCAAGCACTGCGGCAAAGTGTTTGAATGTCTGGTGAGAAAACATGACATCCCTGCATGCCCTGACTGCGGTTCGCAAGACCTTACAAAGCTCATGTCGAGGTTTGCGACAAATGTGAGAAAGGGTTCAGGAAGCCAATCGTCATGTGGAACTTGTTCCGGGGGGACGTGCAGTACTTGTAGGGGTTAACTGCCCGTTATCCCACAGTTGCTTCGTCGTGTCTGCCCGTCACCTCCCGGCCGGTTTTCGCCCGCCCTGCAAGACGTGATGATTTAATGGGCAAAGTTGAAATAGAAGTTACTGTGGTAGTGTTGTAAACGCCAAACGGATCAGAAAGGAAGTGATCTTGTGTCTCAGGAACGTGAAGGCAGAGGCAAGGATCTGTTGTCCAGGCTGAGCCGCACCCTCAGGTCCGGTGCGGAGACCCTGGTGCAGGAAACCAAGGAACTGACCAGGATCGGCAAGTTGAAGGTGGAGCTCTTGTCCCTGGAAAATGAGCGGTCAAGGAAGTTCGAAGAAATAGGCCGGCTGGCCCATACACTTTATAAAGAAGGCGGGACTATCGAACAGCTCCACGAACACTTTGAAGCCATAGATGAGATAGAAGCTAAGATTGATGCAAAGAACAAGGAGATCGAAAAAGCTCCTCCCGAGGAGAAGCTTGCACAAGCTGACGAGACTCCGGAAGAATCCGTAAGCTTGTATTGCTCTCAATGCGGCGCCATGGCTGATGCAGATGACAGATTCTGCTCCAAGTGCGGGAACCTGTTGAAGCCCTAGGCCTCGCCATAAACCAAACCAAAACTTCTTCCTTTTTGGGCTTGTAGCATACCGGGCTCGTTGCCGGGCGGGCCCGGGATTGTACGTATGGCCTTGTTGACAGTGGCGAGTCATCAACGGGCCTTGCTTCACAATGTGACGAGGATGCGTTCATGTCCTGTGAAGAGGTATGCAGGAGCCCGGTGTCGAAAACAGATGCCGGGCGAGCAATTGCCTGAATTGACAAGTTAAGGAAGGAGTTTGGGTTGATGGCCGCAAGAATCATTGACGGACGGAAGATCGCGTCTGAAATCCGGGCAGAGGTCAGGGAAAAGGTGGCCTCGCTGAGAGAAGCGGGGATTACCCCAAGACTATGCGTGATCTTGGTGGGAGATGATCCTGCTTCTGTGTTGTACGCAAGGTCCAAGGAAAAAGCTTGTCGTAAGTCGGGCATAGACTACGAGTTGTTCACCTTTCCCCAGGATGCCCAAGAGTTAGAGGTGATAGACAAACTCAAGGAGCTTTCCGCGGATCCCTCTTGCCACGGGATTATGGTTGAACTCCCTCTTCCGAAACATATGGATAAACAGCGTGTAATGATGGCAATTGATCCCCTGAAGGACGTGGATGGCATAAACCCGGTTAACAGGGGGATGATGTTTACCCAGAAATCCGGTTTGTTCCCGGTTACCCCTCAAAGCTGCATAGAGATCCTGAGGAGAGACGGTATTTCCCTGGAAGGTAAGGACGTATGCCTTATCGGGCGCGGCGATACCGTGGGGAAACCTCTTATCTTCTTGCTGCTCAATGAAAATGCCACTGTCACAGTGTGCCATACCCGTACCAAGGATCTTGCCGCCCACACCAAGAAAGCCGACGTGATCATTGCGGCGGCGGGCAAAGCAGGGCTCGTGACCGAGGATATGGTCAGTCCTGGGTCTATAGTGGTGGACGCAGGCATAAACGAGGTTGACGGAAAGACAGTGGGTGACGTGGATTTTGAAGGGGTATCAGAGCTTGCAGCTGCGATTACCCCGGTTCCGGGTGGCGTCGGAAGCCTCACCACCGCCCTTTTGCAAAACAATCTGCTCAAGGCAATCGAACTGCAAAAGGTGCAATTGTAACCGTGTCAGTTTAGGGACAGCGTCAAGCATGGAAAGGGGAGAGCGGTTTGGGCCGGCTTTTTGACAAGAGCTTATCTGACATACTTCAGGAAGCGGCTTCTTCAGCTCCCACCCCCGGCGGCGGGAGCGTATCAGGGATAGCCGCAGCGTTTGCCGCTTCGATGGCAGCTATGGTAGGCAATCTTACTATCGGCAAGAAGAAGTACAGGGATGTGGAAGAGCAGGTCACAGCGCTCAGGGACAAAGCCCTCGGGCTTATGGCCGCGTTTGAAACCCTGGTTGAGGAAGATATCAGCCAGTTTGGCAAGTTCATGGAGGCATACAGGCTCCCTAAGAGCACTGAGGAAGAAAAACAGCATCGGGAAGGGGTGCTGCAGCAGGCACTCAAGGGAGCTACAGAAACACCCCTCAAGGTTGCCAGGGCGTGTGTTGAGCTTCTGGAGCTGGTGTGTGAGCTGGCGCCCATTGGAAACACCATGGCCATAAGCGACGCAGGAGTAGCGGCGTATCTCGCGGAGGCAGCTCTGTACGCAGTGCTGCTGAACGTTGATATCAACGTGCCGATGATAAAAGAGCGGGGTTTTGCCGTCCAGGCGATCGAAGAAAAGGAAGGCCTGATGGAGCAGGCCAGGAGTCTCAGGGAGAAAGCCGTGGCTATTGTCTCTGAGAGGATGAGCTGATTTTGCGAAAACGGAGGCGTCGCCGCCTGGGCGGGCTGAGTTCCCCGTCCCGGGCTTGACGCAAGGCTCTGCCCAGGCTCATTAGCCTGGGTCTTCTAGTTCTGGGTCTTACCGGGGGACCGCTGAACACGTCAAAGCGGTGGGTGTGCCCGTCGTCAAAACTTGTGATTCCTGAGATCTGATGGACGTGTCCCCCTAATGACCTGATTTGCAGGGAGGTTGTCCCGTGCATCCTGTGGGTATGGCCGTGGGCTCTTGAGGTTTCGGTACTGAAGCGATGGACATGGCCTTGGTCTGTTTCGTAGTTTGCCCCGGTAGTGCCGTCAAACACGTGGAAATGGTCCTGGTCTGTGGTGGTTCTTCCGTAATAATGGTGTGCATGCTGCTGTGGGCTTATGGGTTCCGCCATATCCTTCCTTTCTTCGCCGGAAGTGTCCACGTTATTCCCTCCTTAGGTGCCGCTGAGATGGCGGCGCCGGTAATCGCGGTTATGTCAAGCTACAATATGAAACCCTGGGGTCACTTGTGATTGGCTTAGCACTTCCTTTTGTCTATCCGGACAAATGCCCGGTATGATTCTTGTACAATCCAATATATATCTGATAATTACGATTTGTTATGATTATGTGAGATTGGCTCTAAAGGAGGGAAAAGGCGCCTGAGCAATGGACAACCGAGAAGGGTCTGGAACCTTCGGGCCTAAGCATTTTGGATACGACATAGAGTGGGTGTCCGTCAACGAAATAACGGAATAGGGTAAGGGGCGAAGAACCGTGTGCTGAGTGTCGGGCACTGTCGCTGCTCACCGATATTGCCTGGCACTCTATCTTATACCTGCCCTTTCCCCCAAGGATCGCTGCAGGCTCACTTGTTCTGAAAGGAAGAATGGCACAGTGAAACTGCAATTGACCCTTACGGTAAATGAGGCAAAGCGGATTATTGCAAAAGGCATAGCTGGGCTTCCCGAGGTAAGCGCGGCACTTGATACGGGAAAAATCCTCCTCAAAGGCGGCACAACCGTGGAACTTGTGGGGGTGCCCTTGGGAATATGCGGCCGCATAACGCAAAAAGGAACCAATTCGGCCTTGTCAGAAGAGCCAAAACATGACCTGGATGCCCCTCATTGCATACTCATCGACAAAGGGGAAATCGTTGATGTCGACGATGCAGAATCCTTCGAGAAGGCTGCCTTGAGCCTCAGAAAACATGACATCCTGGCTACCGGTGCAAATGCGGTAGACGTCAACGGCAACGCTGCAATGATGGCAGGAAGCCCTTTGGGCAACTTCCCCGGTATGATAATACCCGCCCTGGCAGCTGAAGGGGTAAGGATAATCATAGCCGCAGGCCTTGAAAAGCTAATCCCGGGAAATATTAACGACGCAATCCGGGCCGCAGGGAGAAAGAGTATAGATACTGCTTTCGGCATGGCGGTAGGCCTCATACCGCTGCAGGGCGAGGTGTTTGACGAAAGAAGGGCACTTGAGGTATTGGCCCGGGTAAAGGCTACCGTAATCGGAATGGGAGGAGTTCAGGGCGCTGAAGGTGCCACAACCGCGGTTGTTGAGGGGGCCCCTGAAGAGGTGCGGAAGCTCTTGGCGATAGTCAAGAGCGTTAAAGGTGCCGGGATAAGCGGTTCTCCTCAAACCCTGTCGGAATGCGAAAGAGGTAGCCCTGGATGCAGGGAACACCTGGCGTGCCTGTACCGACGGGGGCTCGACTCATAAAGGGCGAGAGGTATTATAGGCTCTGCCAAGTCACCGACACTTTCTGTGGATCCGCTTCCAGGTCTTCCACCTGTATGGAAATCCCGCTCTTGTTTATGGATAAGTGCTTTATTGTGGCAGTCTTGATGATACCCTTAGACAGTCTGACCAGGTCCAATTCTACCGGTGTGTGGCGGTTCCGGGAAACCGCTTCAGGCCTGTTAGGCTGCGCCGCGTTCGGTGATTCCGCCATGGAAAGATTTATGGGCGGTGTTGCCTTGAACACAACTCTTGAGCCTTGGACCGAGTCAAACTCCAGCTTCACCCTTACAGGTATCCCGAAATAGGATGCGATTCTGAGCACGAGCAAAACCGCTCCGTCTGCAAGGCTCAAATCCACAAGAGTTACGCCATCGGGAAACCTTGCGCCTTGAAGCAACCTGCTCAGCGCCTCCTTGGAAACTGTTGCAGAGATCTTCTGAATATGCATGTTGCACCTCCGAAACGAAAACATGTTTCACATAACGCTATGCCCGTAAACTTCTCCGTGACACAGGAAGTGTTTCTCATTTGACCTTGGGCAAGAGGATTTTGGCGGCCAAGGGTGAATTTCACATAAAACCTTTCACCCTTAGGTCTGCTTCCGGCTAAACGATGAAGCTTGCTTGCGGCTTTCTGTAGGAGATAGATTTGGACTGAGGAGGCGACATTGGTTTGAGCAGAGACATTATTGTCCTGGGAAGCATGAACGTAGATTTCGTGGTGAGGGTTAAGCGCCGGCCCGGCATAGGCGAGACAGTTCCAGGCTCTGAGTTTTCCATCTTTCCCGGAGGTAAGGGTGCCAATCAAGCGGTGGCAGCCGCAAGGCTGGGCGGCAATGTAGCCATGGCAGGCAGAATAGGCGATGACGTGTTTTCCAAGGTAGTGCTTGACAGCTTGTCATCAGCCGGTGTGGGTAGGGAGTTGATCGTTACCACTCAGGATGTACCTACCGGTTCAGCTTTTATCACCGTGGATGAGACAGGCGAGAACTCGATTGTGGTTGTCCCGGGGGCCAACGGTCATTGCAGCAAAGCTGACGTTGACGCACTCAGGCCTCACTTGGAACTGGCAAAGATGCTCATGCTTCAACTTGAGATACCTCTGGAAACTGTGGAGCATGCAGTCAGCGTTGCCAGATCTTGCGGCACGAAGGTAATGTTGGACCCGGCCCCGCCTGTACCCCTGTCACAAGAGTTGCTCAGGGGCATCGATGTGCTTACGCCTAACGAACATGAAGCATCTTTCCTTACCGGGCGTAAAGTGACAGATGCCGCCGGCGCTCAGCTTGCAGCCAGTGACTTACTTAAGGCAGGGGCAAGGGCGGTGGTGATAAAGCTGGGCTCCGGCGGCCTGGTTTGGGCGGAAGGCGGGAAGTCCGGGGTCATTCCAGGACATCGGGTCCATGCTGTGGACACCACCGCAGCGGGCGACGCGTTCTCAGGAGGTCTGGCCGCAGCTCTGTGCGAGGGCAAGTCCCTTGAAGAGGCTTGCCGGTTCGCCAACGCGGTAGGTGCCTTGTCAGTCACGCGCAAGGGCGCACAAACATCCATGCCGGAACGAAGGGAAGTTGAGGTTTTTCTCCAAACTTGATCCTGCTTGCTGCATGAATGTGATAACATGAGAGTGTTGGCTACATAACTATCAGCCACTTAGAACTCAGTTGGGGACAGGGGGTGGGAGGCAGAATAGGGCGGACTCCCAGGACTTATCCAAGAAAGCTTATCTCCGGAGGTTGAGCGAAGTGAAGTGGATAATAGACACGGACCCTGGCATTGACGACGCCTCAGCCATCATCACGGCAGTCAACTCAGGTGCTTTGGATATCATAGGGATCACCACTGTCCACGGCAACGTTGGGTTGAACCACACTACCAGAAATGCCCTCAGACTCGTTGAGCTCATGGGAGCTGACGTACCGGTTTACCAGGGAGCAAGCAGGCCAATTTTGCAGCAACGTGAGCATGCAGCCGAGTATCACGGAGAAGACGGGTTCGGCAACACCTTCTTGCCTGAACCGGGTCTTTCGCCTGCAGACGGTCATGCGGTCGATTTCATCATCGAATCGGCAAGGAACCATGAAGTTGCTCTGCTTACCTTGGGCCCGCTTACCAATGTTGCCCTGGCCATAGCCAAGGAGAGGGACTTGGAGTGTCAAATCAAGCGGATTGTGATGATGGCAGGTACTTCACGAGCCAGGGGCAACACAAGCCCTGTGGCTGAGTTCAACATATTTGCTGACCCAGAAGCCGCTGCAGTGGTGTTCAATTCCGGAATACCCATCACAATGGTTCCGTGGGAGACATGCCTTGACGCGGTGTTTGGATCCGAAACTATTGCCCAGATCAGGAATTCCTCAACCCAAGTGGGCAGGGCGTTTGCCCAAGCTATGCAATACTCGGTTGAAAGAACAACAGCTTACCTTGGCACAGAAGTGCTTCTGCTGTGCGACCTGCTGGCTGCGTGCGCTGCAATTGATCCCGCGGTTATTGCCGAGCAGGTGCAAGCCAAGGTCACAGTTGAGACCGGCGGGCAGTTCAGCAGAGGGCTTACTGTGATCGATGAGCGCATGGACGACGGAAGCAAACCAAATGCTTCAGTCGCTCTGGCTTGCGATCGCTCCAAGATCGCAAACATGTTCTTGGATGCGCTCAATGCCAAAAAATAACCGGATAACCGGAGGTGCAAGGATTTGAACAGAAAGCTCATAGGAGTAATGCTGGTGGCGGCGCTGCTTGCGTCCGCGATGCTTGTCGGGTGCGGGCCCAAAGAGCCTGAACAAGAGCAGAACGGCGACGTCGAAGAGCCCAAGTACAAGGCCGTCCTCTTGCTTGCAGGCAACCTCGGCGACATGTCGTTCCTGGATTCGGCCAACAGGGGCATGCAAATGATCAAGGAGCAACTGGGCTGGGAGGTCAAAGTGATCGAAATGGGCACCGACCCCTCCGCCTGGGAGCCCACCCTTACCGATGTGTCAACCCAGGATTGGGACCTGATCATCACCGGAACTTTCAACATGCAGACCCAGATCGAAGAGGTAGCTCCCAAGTTCCCGGACAAGAGATACGTGTTGTTTGACGTATCAGTGGACTACACTAAGGGCGACTACAGCAACGTATACTCGATCCTCTACAGGCAGAACGAAGGCTCTTATCTCGCCGGCGCCCTTGCCGCGATGGTTACCACTTCGGACATGCCCCGTGCCAACGAACAGAAACTCATCGGTTTCTTGGGCGGCATGGATGCGCCTGTAATCAATGACTTCCTGGTGGGGTACATCGAAGGCGCCAAGAGCGTGGACCCGGAGATCAAAGTAGTCGTGTCTTATGTCGAATCCTACAGTGACCCCGCTAAAGGCAAGGAGATGTGCCTGGCCCAGTACGACATGGGCGTAGACATCGGGTTCAACGTAGCCGGTGGAAGCGGATTGGGCCAGCTGGATGCGGCTAAGGAACGCGGCCTGTATGCCATCGGCGTAGACTCTGACCAAGCCATGCTTTTCAAGGATTCAGACCCTGAAAAGGCCGAACTGGTACTCACCTCCATGTTGAAGCGCGTGGACAACTCCCTGTTCAGGGCAGCCAAGCTGTTCCAGGAGGGCAAGCTTGAGTTCGGCAAGGCTGAAAGCCTGGGACTGGCGGAAGATGCAGTAGGCCTGGCGGTCAACGAATTCTACGAGAAGAACGTGCCTGAAGAAATGAGGACTAAACTGGACGAACTTGCGCAGAAGGTCAAGTCAGGCGAAATCCAGGTGCCTTCCGCTTTCGATCTGGGCCCTGATGCCGTTAAGGAACTCCGCGATTCTGTGGCTCCGTAAGGGTTCAGGGGGCAAGGAGCCGGCTCCTTGCCCCTCTTGCTTAGATTGAAAAGGATGAGGTGGATGGCGTGAGGGTCCAAGCAGAACTTCAAGCAGCAAGCCCGATTTTGTTGATGAAGGGGATCACGAAAGTCTATCCCAACGGTTTGGTGGCTAACTCAAACGTCACTTTTGAAGTACGCAAAGGGGAAATCCATGCCCTTGTAGGCGAGAACGGCGCCGGCAAGACCACCTTGATGAAAGTGTTGTTTGGATTGGAGAAACCGGATGAAGGAAGTATTTTTATCAAGGGTAGGGAAGTCAGGATAAGCTCGCCCAATGATGCCATAAAGCACGGGGTCGGCATGGTTCACCAGCATTTCATGCTTGCTCCTTCGCTTACCGTGGCTGAGAACATCGTATTGGGGGCCGAGCCTACAAGAGGGATTTGGTTTGACCGGAAGCAGGCGGAACTGATGTGCAGGGAGCTTGGAGAGAAATACGGCCTGCCCGTAGGCCCTTCCGCCAAGATCAAGGATGTGCCGGTAGGCATCAGGCAGCGGGTTGAGATCCTCAAAGCCCTCTTGCGCGGCTCAGAGATCCTCGTGCTGGACGAGCCTACGGCAGTGCTTACGCCTCAGGAAACCGAGGAACTGTTTGAGGCGCTTAAGTCACTCAAGGAGATGGGACACACCATCATCTTCATTTCCCATAAGCTCAGGGAAGTCAAGGAACTGTCAGACCGGGTAACCGTCATGCGTTCAGGCGTGCTTGTGGGGACCAGGGATACCGGCCAGGTGACGGTAGAGGAAATATCCAGGATGATGGTGGGGCGCGATGTTGTGCTTAGACCCCTCAGGCCCAAGGCTCAGGAGGCTCCGGGCGAGGTGCGCCTGGTGGTGAAGAACTTGAACGTCGTAAGAGACAGTACCCATGTACTCAGAGATGTAAGCCTGCAAGTAAGGGCAGGGGAAATCCTCGGGGTGGCCGGCGTTGAAGGCAACGGCCAGGCGGAACTGGTGGAAGCCATCACCGGGCTTTCGCCCGTTGACAGAGGTGAGGTCTGGGTGTGCGGACAGGATGCAACGGGAAAGAGTCCCGGGGAGATAAGGAACATGGGCCTTTCTCACATACCCCAGGACCGGATGGTATTCGGGGTCGCATCCAGGGCTTCCATAGCCGAAAACCTGATTTCCACCCGGTACAACAAGCAGCCTGTGAGCAACGGATTCTCTCTGGACATCAAGGCAATTTCCGGATTGGGCCGCGAACTGATGGGCAGATTCGAGATCAAAGCCTCATCCGCCCAGCAGCCTGTGGGTACCCTTTCAGGCGGCAACATCCAAAAGGTTGTCGTAGCTCGGGAGTTTTCAACCGAGCCTAAGGTGATAATTGCAAATCAGCCCACCCGTGGAATTGACATAGGAGCCACCGAATCGGTTCACAGGTATCTCGTGGAAGCCACGGAAAGCGGGACGGCTGTGCTTCTGGTATCTGCCGACCTCACTGAAGTGATGAGCCTCTCAAACAAGCTGATTGTGATGTACGAAGGCCAGGTGGTTGCGTATTTCGACGAAGTCGAAGGGTTGGATGAAGAAGAGATCGGACTGTACATGTTGGGGCTGAAACGTCAGGAGCCTGACGAGGTTGCGACTTCGATGATGGGAAGGCCGGTTGAATGACTAGAAATACATGGTTCGAACTTCTAAGGACCGGAGTGGCCATTGCCGTAGCGCTTCTGATAGGCTTTGTCGTCACCTGGCTGGTCTCAGAATCCCCCGGGGAGGCCTTCGGATACTTCCTGAAGGGGCCCTTCACAAGCATCAGACGATTGGGGGCTTTTCTGGAGGCGGCAGTCCCCCTGACTTTCACAGGTTTGGCAGTATCCTTGGTGTTTTCCGCCGGCCAGTTTAACATGGGAGCGGAAGGCCACTTTTTCATAGGAGCCGTTGCCGCCACAGCCGCCGGGATCTTCTTTGATCTCCCGCCTGTGATCCACACACTGGTATGTCTGGCGGCGGGAATGGCTGCCGGGGCAATAGGGGGATTCATACCTGGCATTCTCAAGGCCCGTTGGAACGCTTCTGAACTTGTAGCATCCCTTATGCTCAACTATGTGTTTCTAAAACTCGGCATGTACCTGATAACCTATCACCTCAGGGATCCTTCGGCAGGAGCTCTGGTGTCCCTGCCTTTGAAGGAGACTTCGTGGTTGCCCCAGTTTACCAGGACCACAAAGCTTCATGCAGGCATACTTGTGATGTTTCTGGCGGTGTTCTTGTGTTATTACTTCCTGTACAGGACTACCAAGGGATACGAGGCAAGGATGACCGGACACAACATCAGTTTCGCGCGGTACTCGGGGATTCCCGTGCTAAGCGTCATGCTGCTTGTTCAAGTGTTGGGAGGTGCCGTGGCCGGGCTGGGAGGCGCAGTTGAGATGCTGGGCATTTACAGGCGCTTCCAGTGGCAGGCCAGCCCCGGATACGGGTTCGATGGGGTAATCATCGCAATCCTGGCCAGGAACAACCCCCTGTTGGTGCCTGTGGCTGCGGTGTTTCTTGCATACCTGCGCGTAGGTGCTGATGTCATGGCCTTGTACGCCGACGTGTCTGCTGAAATGGTTTCAATCATACAAGCTGTGATCATATTGCTGGTAACCGCTGAGGCCTTCCTTGCCGGCTACCGACACCGTTTGACGCTGAAAGAGGTGAAGCAACGTGCATCCGCTTCTTAAGGCAATTTTCTCAGCTTCTTTTGCTGCATCCATCTTACGTGTCACAACTCCCATCCTGTTTGCGGCGCTCGGATCAGTGGTTGCCGACTTGTCAGGGGTAGTCAACATAGCTCTGGAAGGTATGATGCTGATTTCGGCGCTTGTGGGGGTAATCGTGTCTGCTTTCACAGGCTCGGCATGGATGGGGTTCTTTGCAGGCGCGGCGGCCGGTGTCCTGGTGGGCTTGGTGCTCGGCTATTTCCACCTCAAGCTAAGAACTAACGTGATACTAGCAGGTATCGCGCTCAACCTCTTGGCTTCTCAGGGCACGGTGTTCGTGTTGTACGCGGTGGCCCATGACAAGGGCGTTTCCAGCTCGTTGCCAAGTAAGGTGATGCCGGAGGTACAGCTTCCGATCATCAAAGACATTCCGGTCTTAGGGCCTATCATCGGCAAACAAAACATACTCACGTACATGTCCCTCATAGCCGTGGTGGTGATTTATCTGTTCTTGTACAAGACCTCTTTTGGCCTGAGACTCAGGGCCGTGGGGGAAAACCCGGACGCCGCCGATTCAGTGGGGATTTCAGTCCACAAGGTCCGGTTCATAGCCTTGGCCATTAGCGGCGCCCTGGCGGGCATGGGGGGAGTTCACCTTTCCATGGGCTATGTAAGCTGGTTCTCCCGCAATATGACGTCGGGCAGAGGGTTCATAGCCCTGGCGGCTAAAGCTCTGGGACGTACCCATCCGATTGGGGCGTTCTTCGCTTCGCTGCTGTTTGGATTGACGGATGCTTTGTCCAATTATATGCAGAGTCTGAGGGTCCCCGGCGAGTTTATCCAAATGATCCCGTATGTAGTCACGCTAGTGGTGCTTGCGGTGTATTCAGGCAGGCAGCTTAAGTCAGGGAGGTTTTCCAATGAGTGATGCCAAAATCCCGGTACTCATTGACTGCGACCCAGGCATCGACGATGCGGTAGCCCTTACCCTCGCGTTCGGGTGCGGCAGGTTGGATGTTTTGGGGGTCGCCACTGTTGCAGGCAATACCACAGGGGAAAACACCTACCGCAACGCCAGGAAGTTCTTGTCGTTCATCGGAGCCGAGGTGGAAGTTGCCAGGGGGGCGGACAAGCCTATGCTGCGGCCGCTGGTTACCGCGCCTGACGTTCACGGCAAGACAGGGCTTGGGGCCATCGGCGAGACGGAAGACGGCGGCACAGGAAATGATGTCACGGATACCGCCGGACGCAGCGCTTTAGACCTGATAACTGAGATTTTGCTGAATCATCCGACAAAGGTGACCTTGATACCCGTTGGGCCGCTCACCAACATAGCCATAGCTTTCCTTGCGCGTCCTGAGATAAAAGACCGGATTGAGAAGATAGTGCTCATGGGCGGTGCCGCACTGGAGGGCAACCGGACACCTGCCGCAGAGTTCAACATATACGTTGACCCGGAAGCTGCCAGGGTTGTGTTTGACTCAGGCGTGCCCATCACCATGATTGGGCTGGATGTCACCCACCAGGCGCTGATATATCCTGATGAAATTGAGGCCTTGCGCAAACTTGGCCTGGTAGGCAGGATAGTGGCCGAACTCATGGATTTTTACGGACATCACTACCGCAAGCGGTTCGAAGGCAACCCCATCCACGATGCCCTGGCGGTGGCAGCCGTGTTTGAACCTGACATTGTGTCAACCAGGCATGTCAATGTATGTGTGGAAACATCGGGTGAGTTTACCCTTGGCAGAACTGTGGTGGACTTCAGAGGGGTTACGGGCAGAGAGCCAAACTGCGACGTAGCTTTGGGAGTGGATAGGGAGCGGTTCATCAACCTCATCTTCGCTGCGGTGCAAAACCTTGAACGGCGACGTGAAGTAAGGTCCCGGGAGTAGGACCTGAGAAGCTCCTGCACAGTGCGTTTGCAGTTGACTTAGGCTGTATGCATGCCAGTCGGATATTGGAACCTTGCGTCCTGAAAAGGAAAGTTTTGAGTTACGAAGAATACTTTAGGTGCAACACTCAAAGTTTTCTTTTGGGGGCGTAAGTATGGACAAAGGTGACGGCATGCGATTGGAAACAAAGGCAACCCACGTCGGCCATGAGCCGGAACCTCTCACAGGATCAATAGTCACGCCGATTTATCAAACCTCTACCTTTGTATTCCCCAGCGTTGACGAGGGAGCTGCCAGGTTTTCGGGAGAATCAGACGGTTTTATCTACACCCGGCTGGGCAATCCCACCCTTGCGGCTTTGGAAAGATGCGTAAGCGCCCTGGAAAACGGGGAGAAGGCCATAGCTTTTGCCTCAGGGATGTCAGCTATTTCTTCGGTGGTGATGGCCATCGTCAGCGCCGGGGATCACATCGTGGCAGACAGATGCGTATATGGCTGCGTTTACTCGCTGTTTTCAGGCATCCTAAGACGCTTCGGGGTTGACGTGGACTTTGTCGACTGCTCACAAGTTGCAGAGGTCGAGAGAGCGGTTAAGCCCAATACCAAAGTGGTTTATTTCGAATCGCCCTCCAATCCAGTGCTCAAACTGGTCGACATGGAGGCTATGGTTCGGATCGCCGAGAGGCATGGCATTATGACGGTTATGGATAACACCTTTATGACCCCGTTCTTCCAGCGACCCCTTGAGTGGGGCATAGACGTGGTGGTGCACAGCGCTACCAAGTACCTTGGCGGCCACGGAGACGTCATCGGGGGAATTGCCGTAGGCCCTAGGGAACTTATGGATCAGATTGCAGAGACTACGCAAAAGGATCTGGGTGGATCTCTGAGCCCGTTTGACGCATGGTTGATACTCCGCGGCATTAAGACCCTTCATGTGCGCATGGAGCGCCACGAGTATAACGCTATGAAGGTTGCAGAGTTCTTAGAGGGCCACAAAGGAGTTGAGAGGGTCTACT
Source organism: Candidatus Fermentithermobacillaceae bacterium (assembly GCA_012512325.1). GTDB lineage: Bacteria > Bacillota > Sulfobacillia > Fermentithermobacillales > Fermentithermobacillaceae > DTU015. Next base: position 44,266 of record JAAZEL010000026.1, read on the forward strand.
ACCCGGGACTCAAATCCCATCCCCAGCATGAACTGGCGAAGAAACAGATGACGGGTTTTGGCGGCATGATTGCCGTTGAGCTTAAGGGCGGGTTCGAGGCCGGAAGGACCTTGATGGATTCGGTGAAGCTGTGCCAGCTTGCCGTGAGTTTGGGCAAGACGACCACCCTGGTTGAGCATCCTGCCTCCATGACCCATTCGACTATGACTCCTGAAGCCAGGCAAGCCGCAGGCATCGCTGAAGGCCTTGTAAGGATATCGGTAGGCTTGGAGCACGTGGATGACATAATCGCCGATTTGAGCCAAGCCTTGAAGAAAGCCACGGGTTATTAGCTTAGTCTCCCCGTCGGTCGGCCTTAGCCGTTTGGCGCCTTGCGGTTGAGCCCGCGGGGCCTTGCGTGAGCCCTGCGCGGCCTGCGGGCATAGATGGGTCGTGGCTGCTTGTAATACACCGCCTTTGCCTGCAGGTCTTGTTCAGCTTGAGCCTCGGTTGCCAAGGATTCCGACTGACTGGGCGGCAATCCGTGTGACAGGCGGGATGACGGCTGAGGCGGCAGGTGTCCGGGCCCGACATCTATCTCCCCGGAAAAATCGAACCCTGAGACCCTCTTGAACAGTTTCTTGTAGAAAGCAGGCGGTTTCAGGTTCAGACCCTGTATTGCTTGCTTTACAATCTCCGCGGATTTCTTGAAAGCTGCGAGCTCTTCAGGGGAGAGGGGGAGCTCGATTACGCGCAAGATGCCTTCCCGGCCTACTACCGCCGGTGTTCCGAGGTATACACCGCTTACGCCGTACTCACCGTCGATATAGCAGGAAACGGAGTAGACGCTGCGAAGATCCCTGAGAATTGATTCGGTTATCTTGGCCAGGGCAACCGCTATGGCATAGAAGGTGGCCCCCTTAAGGTTGATAATGTGGTAAGCTGCATCCCGGACTTCTTCGAACATGCTTTGCAGGTGAGACTCGGACAAGGCCCAGTGCCTCAGAGGGGTTCCTGCAATCGTCGCCCTTGACCATGCCGGGATTTCAGAATCGCCGTGTTCGCCGATGACCGACGCGTGGATGCTCTGGGGATTGATACCCAGTTCGTCTCCGATCACGTAACGGAGCCTGGCAGTATCGAGCACAGTCCCGGATCCTATCACCCGCTCGCGTGGAAGCCCTGAACGTGCCAAAGCCACATATGACATGACGTCTACGGGGTTGGTTACCACGAGCAAGATGGCGTTTGGGGCGAGCTTACCCACCCTTTCCGCAATGTCACCTACTATTGCCGCATTCTTGGTAATGAGGTCCATCCTTGTTTCCCCTGGCTTCTGTGCCGAACCTGCGGAGATCACCACAAGGTCAGAATCTGCCACATCATGCATGCTGCCTGCCCAAATGGTTGTGCGTTCTACCAGTGACATGGCATGGTTCAAGTCCATGGATTCGCCCAGGGCTTTTTCCTTGTCATCGTTGATCAAGCAGATCTCATCGGCTGTGCCTCTCAACAACAGGGTGTAGGCGTAAGTGCAGCCGACCCGCCCTGTGCCTATGACAGACACCTTGGTAGGTTTTTGAAATGGTGCGTTTGGCAACTGGTTTCCCTCCGTTCGCGTTCAGATGCTCACTGACGCCTTTCGCCGGTTCCTGGCTTCCGCGGCTCCTGCTTCCGCGACAAGCCCTTCACCACCGGCTTCTTCTCCGGTTAAGCTTCCTCGACAAGCCACGTTGATGATCTTGAGTAGGGTGTGGGAAGCCGGCTTCGCGGTTAGGTTTCCCCAAGAAGGCGCTTGTGCTTCATGGAAATGGCTGAATTGCTGTTTATCGAGGAAGTGTAGATAAGGCGGTTAGACGTTACGGTTCCAGGTTCGCATGCCCGGAACTCAGAAGGAGCTCATTGTAGACGTCGCAAGCGGGACGGACAAGGATAATCTGTGGTCCCCGGAAAGGCACGGCGTGGGTGGCCGCTAAGAAACCTATGAGCTTCCCGTTTTGGACGACGGGGCTGCCGCTGAACCCTGAGAGGATTTTTGGCTCTTTGCCGGTGAGTTGAGCTACAATCAGGTGCCCGTTCCGGGACAGCCAGAACCCCTTTATTTCCGCTGGCAAGACGCCTGACCTTGCAGTGTGTAGCAAAGCCTCTTCTCCTGGCCCGATGTCGTCTGGTTTGCCAATAGGCAATTCGTCCGGGCCGCTCCTGGGCGGCTGGATACCGGACAGTATCACCCCATAATCGCTGTCCAGCAAGACTTCAGCATCAGTTGCATTGGGGTCAAAAACTGGGCACCAATCAGGTGGTTCAGAGCCGGACTTGCTGAATGGGACGAGCAAGACTTTGACCGTCTCCCCGGCCTGGGTCTCACACGAGTGAGCAGCAATTACGCATAGGTCGGTATCAGCGACATAAAAGCACACTGTTACGTTGAAGCATCTCTCATCGGTATGCACCCTTATGTGGTCTCCGCCCAGAAGGACCGATGCGTCGACGTCGGCAAGGGGACTCAGGGGCGTTAAGTGGACTTCTTCGGTAAGGAGTATATGTCCCCCTGTGGCGTATATGGCCACAAACAGCATTAGAAGCCCGGCGATCACGGTTAAGGAACGCCGTTTGGCCAAGGTGTGGACTGATGATGCGAATATTGCGACGACAATAGGCATCAGCTTGCGGCTGAGTTTCAGCGTGAACACCGATACAAGGCAGATCACCATGACTACCACGGCGATCTGTTTTTCGTATCGGGTGAGCCACAGTTGTAAGCGCGTCATGGGATTCTTACCGTTCCACTGGAATGGTTCGCATATGGCTGGCACAAACCTGGTACTCAGTGCTATGCTTTATGGATTCTTCGTAAGCCCCGGAACTCCTCTTCAACCGCCCACCGCGGTTATCTTGCAAGTGAGCTTGTGTGAAAGACAAAGGCTTTGACGCATCTGGTTTCAAGGTGACCGGTGCCTGGGATAGCCTGGTTCGAGATTAGCCACTTAGCCTGCCCATGTGGTCTAGAATCGACCATTTCCGTTCACACGGGGTTCGCACTGGTTCCGATTTGGCCGGTTAGGCGCGTGAGTTGGTCAGAGATTTGCCACTTCACTCCGGAGACTGGTTTGGAATTGACCGGTTCAAATTCCTAGAGGCTCAGACCGGTCTCAGATTGGCCAATTCAGACCCTGATCTGGCTTGGAGTTGGCCATTTCCAACGCAAACCCGGTTCAGGATTGACCAATACGGCCTTCACCGTAGCGGAAGTGGTTTGGGATTGTCCAGTCCGGCTCAAGACCTGGTCCGAAATTGACCACTCCCAACCCCATACCTGGTTCAGAATTGACCAATACGGCCTTTACCGCAGCGGAAGCGGTTTGGGATTGTCCAGTCCGGCTCAAGACCTGGTCCGAGATTGACCACTCCCAACCCTATACCTGGTTCAGAATTGACCAACCTGGCCTTTGACAGACTGTAAGTGGTTTGGAATTGTCCAGTTCGGCTCAAGAGATGGTTTCCGGTTGACCACTTCCAGGCTAGATCTGGTTCAGAATTGACCAACCCGGCCCTCGGCGAACAAGAGCCGGTCAGAAATGTTCCGGTTCGGCTCAAGACCTGGTTCGGAATTGTCCAGTTCCGGCGGAGATCTGGTTAGAACTTGACCGCTTCCTCGTCCCGCAAACCAAGCCGGTTTCTAGCCGGCACCATTGGCCGCATGCCTCACTTGGTTTCAGGAGACCTTTAATCTGAGAATTTTGTGAGACATTTATGGGGGCGTCAGATGCGACAGGCATCAGATATTGAGGATTTCCCGGTAGACCTTCTCGGTGGCTCTGGCAACGCTTTCTTCGGAGTGGCGTTCCACAACGATTTGGCGTCCGAAGTTGCCCAAAGCTGCGCTCTTTATGGGATCTTGGACGAGTTCATCTATGGATCGGTACAACACATCAGGGGTTGCAGGATAGGGGGGATCCAGGGACACAAAATTCCTTTCTTCCAGGATATGAGCGTTGTCAGGTGATACAGGGCCAAATGCACCCTCAGGCCCGAAAATGACTACAGGCTTTGCCATTGCCATGGCTTCAAGTGCTGCCCTTGACATCCCGATGAAGATATCCGCGGCAGCAAGCAGCGATGGGATGTCCAGTATAAAGCCGAGACAGCGAGCAAGCTCCCTGTTATGGAGGGTGTTTATCTCATCCACTCTCGCCTTGACTTGTGGGAAGTTGGTGCCGTCACCGGCTATGAGCAACATTATGTCGGGATATTTCTTGTAAAGCTCCGATACCGCCTCTGCGGCAATAATCGCTGCGTCTGCCAGCTGTCCGTCCAACCTGGAGACGTACACAATAAGCGGTCGTCTTTGTTCCGATACTTCCAGGCCGGATCTTGCACGGTGTTTTTCTTCATCGGCGGGGGGAGAGAAGAGGTTTACGTCTATGCCGTTTGGAATAACGGTGATCCTTTCCGGATCAAAACGAAACTCTTTCACTATGTAGTCTTTGATCACATCGCTGACCGCTACGGTCTTGTCCCCCTGACGGCTGAAAAACACCCACGGGAACCCGCCTTTGAAACACCAATGATATGTAGCCACAAGGGGAATGTTGCGCCGGACAGCGATTTTTTCAGATATCCATATCGGAATGCGGGCGTGGGCGTGGATTAAGTCTATGTCATAGGTGTCGACGATCTTTGAGATGATCTGGTATGCCTTGGCCATGTGATGCGGCCACCGCGAGTGGAGCGGGGCATACAGATGAGTGATTCCTGCTTCAGTCAAGTCTTGTACCCGTTCGCCTCCGTGGGAAGCAACGTAAACTTGCCATCCCAATGATTTCAGACCTTTCGAGAGGCTGATCACATGGGTTTCAGCACCGCCGATACCCAAGCTCATGGGGAGCATGAGAATCGACGCCTTTGACTTGGCCATCAGGAATATCACTCGCCTTCAAAGTTGCATCATTAACTAGGCTATCCTGTCTTAAGAAGATGGTCAATACATATCTCAGCATATGGCCTACCGCGGCAGCAGGAACTCACAGGGAACCCCGCGGTAACATGGTACGTCAGTAAAACCGGACAGGTCGACGAATGATGTTAGTGAGCCCAATGGGAAATACTACCGCTAGACCGTCTTCGGTGTGGACTGTTATTGTGTTGGTTACGTAGTACCCACCGAACGGGATTACAAGGAGGGAACACCATGAGAGGAAGGAACTTGCCTCTTTTGCTGATAGCCTTGCTCGCGCTGAGCATATTCGCAACGGGCTGCGGGGCCAAGGATCTTGTATCACTGGCAGGCCTGGATAAAGCGGACCTTTACGTGGGCGACAGATATGGGAACAGGGTCAAGGTCGAGAACCCTGACGAGTTTCTTGAGGCGTTCAAATCAGCCAGATTTGTGAAAGATCCCAAGGATGCAAGGAGCGAAATAGAGGCAGAGTATGTGTTTTACTCAGGTGAAAGCAAGGTGTATTACGACGCCAAAGGCAAGTACCTGATGTTTGTTGACAAAGGCAAGCGTAGTGTGTACGCCGCCAACATCGACGCGCTCCTGGCACAGGTAAGCGGTCTGCCTCCTGCCATCACTCCCGGTTTTGACGACGAGGAGATTGCAGAGTGGCTGGAAACCCTGTCCCAGGTAGACCAGCCTGCTGCCCTTGTGTTCAGACGGGGGGACGGGGCCGTCCTTGCTGTGATGGCGGGACAAAGGTCCCAGGATGGGTACAAGATGAACTTGGAGAACGTTTCGTATTCCATGGGGGAACTTACGGTTGATTTAAGGCTGGTCCCGCCTGAGGGCGGCGCTCAAACTGCCAGCTACCCCGTGGCAACCTTCACCCTGTCTGAGTACGCAGATCTGAACGTGAGGCTTGTCCAATCCGGAACCGGCGGCGATGACTTGATCCAGGTGCCTGTGGCAGTGGTTGAAGAGGGCCAGAACATCATCTTGTTGAGGCCTGAACGGGGTTCCATCCTCACCGAAAGAGTCAAAATGACGGGGTTTGCAAGGGTATGGGAGGCCAGCTTCATCGTAGAGGTTGAAGACGGCCACAACGTGCTTGGGATCAAGCAGGTCACGGCCTCGGAGGGAGCTCCCGGATGGGGCAAGTTCGAATTCTGGATGGATCTCGAGCCGGCCACCAGCCCCTACGGCACCATAATCTTTGTGACTTACTCTGCAAAAGACGGCTCCAGGATAGAAGAACTCAAGGTTCCCGTGGGATTTGGCGGAAAATAGGCTGCAAGCATAGGAAGATAGAAGTGTGAAGAACGGCCAGGGCATCCCCTTCTTGATGCTACTCCTCCATGGGGTGATGGGGTGAGCCCTGGCTGTCTGATGGGTTTCGTGACTAGATCCTCTCTGGCGCCAACCCCTGGTCTCAAGTTCACGGTAGTTGGCTGCTGTCCGAGGTAACCGTATCTCATCCTCCGGCTGTTCTCCAACTGTCTACCAAAGTGAGCTACTCAACTGCTTCCACGCGCAATGGGCTCCAAGACACAGGACAGAAGTCTCCCTTCAATGGGAAGAAAGGAGTATTATGCTATTCAATCGGTTCTTCGAAAGGAGGGAAAACCAATGTTGATTGAAGGGCGTGTGTTTACTCTTGTACTCGTCATAGTATTCACCGCAGCCATCTTGTATCTGGCCAGGGAATTAGACTCAGGAAAGCGGGAAGTAGCCTTGGCCAGGACGCTCGTTTTCGATGCAATGGATGAAGCGGTTGGGCGCGCAGCAGAGATGGGAAGGCCCGTCCACTACACATTTGGGACGGGAGAGATGGATGCCAGCGTTTTTGCTTCGTTCAAGATACTCGGGTATGTAGTTTCCAAGTGTGCCAAAATGGATGTAGGTATGATTGTGACTCTTGCTTGGGCCGAGGAATTTCCCATGGCAGAAGAGATCGTAAAAAACGCTTGGCGAAACGAAGGTAAGACGGACAAATGCCGGCCCGATTTTGTCAGGTACCTTTCCCGCAGTTTCAGCTACACAACCGGCATTTTCGCCGTAATGGTGAGGGAACGCCCTGCGGCAAACTTCGCCATCGGGCCCTTTTACAATGAATCGCTGCTAATTCCTACTGCCGGGCGGCGGGTAGGCGCCATGCAGATAGGCGGGACGGCTGTCACAATTCAGGTCCCATTCTTGGTTGCCACGTGTGACTATGCCCTCATAGGTGAGGAGATGATGGTAGCCGGTGCCTACCTATCCGGTACACCGCTGGAGATCGCTTCTGTTGCTGTGCAGGATGTGGCTAAGTGTGGTGCCATCATCCTTTGCATACTAGGATGTCTCCTAAACTTGTTCGGTTCTCAGGCTATCAGCAATTTGTTGTCGCTGTGACAGGGGGGATACCACGTTGAAAACTGAATTGCCGGTGTTGGTTGCGTTCATCGTAGGGACCATAATAGTGGTGTCCTACTTCTTGAATGTTCCCACACTACAAGTAACAGCAGAAGCATTCATTAACTGGGCAGTCATACTATCTGGTTTTGCCCTTGGTTTAGGAGTCATCAACCTGCTTCAAGTTCACTCCAAGAACATAGCGACTGGATCAAGCTGATCAAATAGGTAAGATTTGATATATATTGGAGTAGAAGAGCTGTTCTGCGCAGGTTTGAGTAGTCGTGCAAGCCTGGGAACAGGCTCGGGGATTCCTCCAAGCCTGCTCGAACTCAAGGGGGGGGGTAGTTGATATGGCAAAACGTGTAGTAAGGGCACCTAGAGGATCGGCCTTGACATGTAAAGGTTGGGAGCAGGAAGCAGCAATGAGAATGCTCATGAACAACCTCGATCCTGATGTTGCAGAGAAGCCTGAAGAGCTGGTGGTTTACGGTGGTACCGGAAAAGCTGCTCGCAACTGGGAGGCTTTCGACGCCATCGTGAGGACCCTTAAAGCACTCGAGTGTGACGAGACCTTGCTTGTACAGTCAGGCAAGCCCGTGGGAGTCTTCAAGACCCATGAAATGGCGCCGAGAGTGCTCATAGCTAACGCTTTGCTGGTTCCCGCATGGGCCACTTGGGAACAGTTCCGTGAGCTGGAGCAGCAAGGGCTCACTATGTATGGCCAGATGACCGCAGGAAGCTGGATTTACATAGGTACTCAGGGGATCCTCCAGGGCACTTACGAGACCTTTGCAGAAGCTGCAAGGAAGCATTTTAGCGGCAGCCTGAAAGGCAGACTGGTGATAACCGCCGGATTGGGCGGCATGGGTGGTGCGCAGCCTCTTGCGATTACCATGAATGGAGGGGTTGCGCTTGTTGTAGAGGTTGATCCGTGGAGGATCCGGCGCAGGGTAGAGACAGGATACTGCGACATGCAGGCTAGGGATTTGGATCACGCACTTGAGGTTGTGGAAGACGCTTTGGCCAAAGGAGAGGCCCAGTCAGTGGCTGTGCTCGGAAATGCGGCTGAAATCCATCCTGAGCTTGTGAAGCGTGGTGTCGTACCCGATCTCGTGACTGACCAGACCTCCGCCCACGACCTGCTTGGTGGGTACGTTCCTGCCGGCTTGACTTTGGAAGAAGCGTATGCATTGCGTGAAAACGATCCTGATGAGTATGTCCGCAGGGCTACCGAAAGCGTGGTAGTTCACGTCCATGCCATGTTGGAGTGGCAGAAGAAAGGTGCCATAGTTTTTGACTATGGTAACAACATAAGGCAACAGGCGTTTAACGCAGGTATGGAGAATGCGTTTGACTTCCCTGGCTTTGTGCCGGCGTTTATCCGTCCCATGTTCTGCCAAGGCAGCGGGCCCTTCAGGTGGGTAGCGCTATCCGGAGATCCTGAAGATATTTACCGGACTGACGAAGCCCTCATTGAAGCGTTCCCGGAGAATGAGAGCATGATCAGATGGCTCAAGATGGCCCAAGAGAAAGTACATTTCCAGGGGCTACCTTCCAGAATATGCTGGCTGAGCTATGGTGAGCGGGCCAAAGCGGGGCTTATTTTCAATGAGCTGGTAAGGAAAGGCGAGGTCAAGGCACCCATAGTCATCGGCAGGGACCACCTGGACAGCGGAAGCGTGGCCTCTCCAAACCGCGAAACCGAATCAATGAAAGACGGTTCAGATGCCATTGCCGACTGGCCCATCCTCAATGCACTGGTCAATACTGCGGCGGGCGCCAGCTGGGTATCCGTACATCATGGCGGCGGGGTCGGAATCGGCTATTCAATCCATGCAGGTATGGTAGTGGTGGCAGACGGTACAGATCGGGCTGCAGCCAAGCTGGAAAGGGTTCTCACAACTGACCCCGGTACCGGTGTCATGCGCCACGCTGATGCGGGGTATGAAACAGCTATAGAGACGGCCAAGGAAAGAGGCGTAAAGATCCCCATGTTGGGTTAGATGCTGAAGCCGGCTACAACTGCAGATTCTTCCCGGTTTTCTCCGGGGGAGATGTTGGAGCGAAGCTGAAGTAGATGCTGAGATGGCTGCTAAAGGAGCATGGTGCATATGACGGTTGCGGTAGACGGAAACCCCAAGACAATCCAGGAAATCGCCAGGGTAGCGTTTGACAGGGAACAGGTGGAGATGTCCCAGGCTGCGTGGGACAGAATACAAGCTTCACGGCAGATCATTGATGATATCCTGTCAGAAAACAAGAGGGTATACGGGATAAACACTGGATTTGGGAAGTTTGCCGAAGTAGCCATATCCATCGAGAACACTAGGAAACTCCAGACTAACCTGGTCTTAAGCCATGCAGTGGCTGTAGGCGAGGTGTTTTCTGAGGCAGAAGTGCGGGCTGCCATGTTTCTTCGGGCAAATGCCCTTGCCAAGGGCATGTCAGGTGTAAGGCCTGAGGTAGTACAGACCCTTTGCAGCCTTCTCAACAAGAATATCGTGCCATATGTGCCTCAAAAGGGTTCAGTAGGAGCCAGCGGCGATCTAGCCCCTCTTTCCCATATCTCTTTGGTGCTATTGGGCAAGGGTCACGCGTTTTACGAGGGAGAATTACTTCCCGGGCAGGATGCTCTAGACCGTGCCGGGATTCCACAGCTTCAGCTTGAAGCAAAAGAAGGACTGGCTTTGACCAACGGGGTTCAGATGACTGCCGGAGTGCTTGCCCTGGCGATACATATGGGGTATCGGTTGGCAAGGGCAGCTGATATCATTGCAAGTTTGACGGGCCAGGCTCTGCAAGTAGTGCGGGACGCCTACGACCCATGGATCACATCGTTGCGTCCCCATGCAGGAGCACAAGCAGTAGCTGAGAACCTCAGGGCTTTGCTTGAAGGGTCGCGATTGACCACAACTTCGGGTGAAATAAGGGTTCAGGATCCTTACGTGTTGCGGTGCATACCTCAGGTCCACGGGGCTGTGAGGCAAGCTCTGGACCATGTGACGTCTGTTGTTCAAGTCGAGTCAGGTTCCGCCACTGACAACCCGTTAGCCTTGCCCGACGGCAGGGTGGTGTCCGGCGGCAACTTCCACGGACAACCCCTGGCTGTTGCCGGTGACTATCTGGGCTTGGCTCTGTGTTCCTTTGGCAATATGTCTGAAAGGCGCATGGCCAGGATGATGGATCACCACAAGAGCGGGCTACCCGCTTTCCTCACTGAACACGGAGGGCTGAACTCGGGGTTCATGATTATGCAGTATACAGCTGCTTCCTTAGCATCTGAGTGCAAGTCACTGGCTCATCCTGCCAGTGTGGATACTATCCCCACTTCCGCTGACCAGGAAGACCATGTGAGTATGTCTACAACGGCCGCTAGAAAAGCCAGGGAGATAGCCAACAACGTGTCTTACATCCTGGCGATTGAGTACCTTGGTGCCTGCCAGGCGCTTGAATTCAGGGGTCCGGAACTCCTGTCCAAAGCAGGCCAGGCTGCGTATGAACTATTGAGGAGCCGGGTGCCTGCGCTTTATGAAGACAGGGAGATGCATGGTGATATAGAAGAGGCCAGAGGTCTCATTGCGTCAGGGGCCTTGGAGAAGTCAGTCCGTTCCGTGATTGAGCAATTGTTGTAAGACGTCAGATGAGGTTTGCCGTTGGAGATGGAAATAGCACCGACAAAACGATGTGCGGGGGATGATGTAGATGGAAAAGGCAATCCAACGCTGGATAGATGACAACCGGTCAACTCTGACTTCCATGTCCGACAAGATTTGGGCCCACGCTGAGCTTGGATTGGTAGAGCACAAATCGTCGAAGGTGGGTCCTTGTAAGGCACAGGCTTATTGGATACCATGGGCACAGCATCGAACTCGCCCAGCCGTTGCTCTCAAACAACTCATGGAAAGCCAGGGTCTCCCCGGCACAGTGCGGTACTATGGGTGCCCGCTGAAGAAAGAACTGGAAGATGTCATAACAACTTTGATAACACCCTTGCCCAAATCGTCACTATGCCACTCAGGGCGAAGCTTTATGATTTCATTATACAAATCAACGGCGATTCTGCGGCTCATTGTTACAATCATCGCTTTACCCTCAAATACTTTCTCCCGGTCTTCAAAATGCGTAACAATGTCTTTTGCGAGAGTGGCAAGGCGTTCTTTATTGCCGACAATAGCCTCAAGCTTTGCCCATTTCATTTTTGCGGCTTATGCTTCGTCTTTTTCGTCCACTAGAACCATGGGAATACCGTTGATAAAAAGAAGAATATCCGGCCGCTTATTATTATTGTTTTCAATAACGGTAAACTGGTTGACTACAAAAAGCGTTTTTCCAAGCAGTTAAGGCAAGAC
>JAAZEL010000027.1 GCA_012512325.1 Candidatus Fermentithermobacillaceae bacterium
ACGGAATCACGTCTGTGCTTGATCCGGGTGTCACCGGTGATACCATGCGTGCCTACACGAGACTGTGGGCCACACGGGCACTGCCCTTGAGGGTGACCGCCATGCCCGATTGGCTCGGGATATCAACTATTCCCAGCCCTGACTACGTGAGTCCGGCGATTGAGGCCGGACTGCAACCCGGTGTGGGGGATGAGCGGTTCAGGGTTGGAAACCTCAAAATGGCCATTGACGGCGGGCTGGGGTCCAAGACCGCGATGATGCACGCGCCTTTTAGGGATGGCACCCGGTCCACGGTACCTGCAAGGCTGGATCTGAACAAGCTGGGCGGATATATTTCCCACGCCCATGCACTGGGCTGGGGGGTGGGCATACACTGCTGCGGCGATCTCGCCCAGGATATCGCCCTGTCCCATATGGCAGAGGCGCTTTCCAAGAGGAAAGCCCTGCCCCACCAAAGGCATCACATAATCCACGGGTACTATCCGACCGCATATGCCCTGGATACCATGGTTGAACACGACATCGGCGTGTCGCTGCAGCCCGGGTTCATCTACGTTGAAGGCGACATCTATCCCGATAACATCGATGAGAGCCTCTTGGCCGGCTTTAAGCCTGCCAGGACCTACTTGTCCAGAGGGATCCGAGTGGCCATTAACACTGACGTAGCGTCAGGCCCTTTCGATCCCTTTGTAACCCTTTACGGGGCGGTGGCCAGGAAGACCATGGCAGGGCTGGATTTCGGCAAGGCTGAAGCCCTGACCGTGAGGGAGGCCGTGCGCTGCTTTACCGCCGGCGGTGCGTATCTGGCTTACAGGGAAAAGGAGTGCGGCGTCTTGGCGCCGGGGTACTTGGCGGATATAGCCATTTTGGACAGGGACATCCTTGACGCTGATCCTGAACAACTGCTTGAAGTGGAGGTAGTCGCAACTGTATTGGGAGGCAGGTTCGTGCACCTTACACAGGATGGCCCTGAAGTTCCAATAGCACTTAGTTCCAAGGTCGAAGTCACCGGATAAGATAGTATAATTGTGACGTTACGCCGATGACCCAGGGTGTGTGCCGGGTTTACTGATTGTGTTTTCCCGGCACCTCTGACAACACCATGGCGTCCAGGGGTGACCGGAATACATCAGCGGAGGGATGAATTCATGTCCGCACCACCGGATGTGGCAACCGATGTTCCCGAATTGTCCAAGCAGCAGCTGAGACGCAATATATTCAACCTGGTGTGGCCGATTACCGCCGAAAACGTGCTCCAGTTTCTCATAGGGTTCATAAACACCGCCATGGTAGGAAGACTTGGGGCGGCAACAGTTCTGGCAGTGGGGCTTTCGGGGAAGATTGGCCATTTTGTGTGGATAATCTTCAACGCGATTGGGACGGGCACAACAGTACTCATCGCCCGGACGGTGGGGGCCGGCGATCCCCTGCGCGTGCGCCGTGTAGCACAGCAAGGCCTTCTCTTGGCGCTTACCTTGGTAGGTGTGGTGGGGGCCGCGGTGTTCATCCTGGCTCCGTGGCTGCTTCTGGCTTTTAAGGTGACGCCTGAGGCACTTCCCATAGGGACCGCCTACCTCAGGATCATCGTGTTCAGCATGCCGTTCCAGATCCTGCCGATGATTATAGGGGCTATCCTGCGGGGGACCGGTAACACGAAAGTCCCCATGCAGATCGCGGTGGTCACCAACGCGATTGTTGTGGTCTTGAACTCTGTACTGATTTTCGGGCGCTTTGGGTTTCCTGCCCTGGGTTTCAGGGGCCCTGCCGTGTCAACCATCATAGGGCAGGCGATTGGCGCGACAATTGCCGTAAGGTATCTGTTGAGCGATCATTCCGGAGTAAGCATGGGATTTGAAGACATCCTCCCGTATGACGTCAATCTCATCAAGCGGATCCTGGGCATCGGGGTCCCTTCCTCGGCCGAGATGGCTTTCTGGCAGCTGGCAGGCGCCATACTGGTGAGGCTGATCAACGGGTTTGGGACGGAGGCCGGGGCCGCTTACCAGCTGGGGCTTCAGGCTGAGGGCATCTCTTACATGCCCACGGCAGGATTTGGCGTGGCCGCTACTGCCTTGGTAGGCCAGTCTTTGGGAGCCAGGAATCCAGCCTTAGCAGAAAGGTACACCAAGGAGCTCATCAAGTGGGGGCTCGCCCTTACCTCGGTCACCACAGCCATATTGGTGCTTGGGCCCAGGGTGTTGATGGGCCTACTTACAGATGACCAAACAGCCATTGCCTTGGGCGCCCAGTATCTCTTGATTATGGGTCTGTCACAGATCCCGCAGCAGCTATCAGGCACGCTCAGCGGTTCGTTGAGGGGAGCGGGCGATACGCTTACCCCCATGATCTCTTCAGGCATAGGGATATGGGGTTGCCGCATACCTCTGTCTTTTCTGTTCAGCAAGCGGTTTGGCCTCTCAGGGATATGGTGGGCAATCAACGTCGATCAATTTGTGAGATTGATCATCGTGGGCTTGAAATACCTTGGGGGTAAGTGGAAAGAGAGTGTTGAAAACGGGTTTGAGGGAGAGATGGCAGAAGGCCGGTGATTTGCCGGCTTTGGGTCATACATGTCCATGGATGAGTGCCCGGGATAAGGGATTTTGTAAGGGATGGGACTGTTATTGAAGAGGCTGCTCAACTCCCGCCGTGTGTTTACGACGGATCAAGAACCACACGGCAATGGCCAACAAGAGCACCCCGGCACCAATCGCTATCATTCCCTGTATCCCCATCCAGACGGAAAGCAGCGATGCGCTTGTGTATGAGGATACCCTGGCGTGTTCGAGGCAAACCCGCAGCTACCGGTACTTGAAGATGATTCTTGCCTCCAGCAATCTGAGATACTGCTTAAGCTGGTTGCTCGTCTCCTGTCCGGAGAAAAACAGCAAGGAAAACGCTTCCCAAAGAAACACCCAGCCGCCGATAGACAGCCCTTCAATCATAATGGTGGTCAGGATGTTGGTCGGCACAATAGGCCCCGACATGTAACGCAGGATCAGGAACACAAACGCCGCCACGGAGTACATGATGGTCTTTTTCCTGATTTCAGACAGGGATTTTCTTATCAAGGCGACGGAGTAAGCGAAATTGTTCCTGATGCCCTCAATGGACAGGCGTTCCTTTTCCTCGGCACGCTGGTCGGCAGGCATATAGAAATGCAGTTCCACAGGATACCGTAGCGGTATGTCGTCAGCACAGCTCTCGATGAAATCTATGACCTCGGGATCCAGGTCCCGTCTTTTCACCGGAGAAGGGTCCCAGCCGTTGAATATCTCGTTGTAGTTGTCGACCGATATCTCTATTATGAACTCGTCGGTGTCCGGATCTGTCTTGTACATCTGTGTTAGATAGGTTTCTTTGATATGTCTGAAGGCTTTGCATACCTCCCCTGACAACTGTTACCGAGCGTGTACCGGTTATCATCATCGACAGATCTTTTCCCCTATTTTACACCTTAGTCCCTGCCAGTGCCAATCCGGAGCGCTGGGAGCCTCCGGTCATTGATAAGCTATGGCAAGATCAATAGAATATGACTGGGATGATTTCCCGGAAACATGGGTTCAATTGAGCCCGTCCCATGGCAGGCCGATCAATCTGCAGACAGCGTATGTCAACGGACAGTGATTTTGTCACCCCCAAGAATACTAATTTGGACAGTGAAAATGTCACCCTCTCTGTTTAAGAAGTGGCGGCGTCCGCCGCCACATCTCAGTTTTGGTATTGCTGAAGAATCAAGCTAAGTCTTTTGTTTCTCTTCTGGAAGTACTGTTCTACCGGGTCATCGTTTTTCGGTGGAATCTTGAACTTCAGCCACGGGTTGTTG
>JAAZEL010000028.1 GCA_012512325.1 Candidatus Fermentithermobacillaceae bacterium
GTCTTGCCAGGGCGTTTCTCAAGGACTCCGAGCTCCTGCTGTTGGATGAGCCTGCCTCGGCGGTGGACGCCGAATCCGAAGCGCTTATCCGTCAGTCGGTTGACGAATATGCATCCCGGAAGACAGTGTTGGTAGTGTCTCACACAGAAGGGGTGGTTGAAGGGGCCGGCGTGGTGTTGTCTCTGGCAGACGGCAAGGTGACTGAAAAGAGGTGAGCGAAGGAGGACATGGCGCGTTTCTCCACCTCGTCGAGCGCGGATAGGCTGACCGCAATAAGAGAGACGTGTGCCAGAGGCGGGGCTGATACTGGCCCTCAGCGAAAAGCCTTCAGCAAGCTGAGGAAGTAGCAAGCCGGACAGTTCTGCTGTGCTCAGCCCCGCGGGTCACCTCTGCCTCCCGCTAGACATATTGCTTTTCAACAAGGTACTCTTCAAACTTCGCCAGGCATTCCGGGAAGCTCCTTCTGCCAAAGCCCATCCTGAAGTATTGTCCTTCATAGGAGAACACATCCGCCGGCAAGAGCAAGACGCCTTTTTCTGCAACCATCGCGTCGCAGAACTCCCCTATGGGCATGTCTATGTTCATCTTGATGAATGCCACAGGGCCGGCCATGGGCCTGTTAAACACAAATAGCCCGGGATACCTATTGAAGAACTCTTCCGGTAGTCTCAGATTGTCCTGGATGATCCTAAGATTCCTCTTCAGGATCGCGTCGCTGTGTTTCAAGGCAACCGTTGACAGGAATTCCGAAGGGGCGCTGCTACATATGCTCGCTACCTTAGTCTCAGTACATCGACCCAAACAACCCATCCGCCAGGCCAATCCCTGCAACCTTGCCGTCTTTGATCAGGTATATAATGCTCTTGGTACCGCCCTCCGGCACATACACATAACCGCAGTCGTAGTCACCGCCGAACCAACCCTCATCCTCGTGGCTGATCCGGCTGAGCTTTCTCAGCTCCTCCCGGCTCCAGCGGTCCCAGAGTCTCTCCTCAGGATCGCCAGCGGCGACGCCTTTAGCCGAGGCTCCTTCCATGGTGGTGCGGATGCAGTAGACGTAATATATCCCTTCCTCTTCGTCCAGGTATTTCAGCTGGAATCCGTCGGAGTCGATGATGGTGACCTGGCCGAGGCCTTCCGCGTGGAAGGTTTCACTGCCTGAGGCCGTGAGATTAGTCCCAAAGGGGAAACCGTCTGGATACGCGTTCAAAGATATGCGGCCGTCTTGCGGGAAGAAGTCTACTTTGAACGCGTCTTCGCTGTAGCTCACAAGCCCGGAGAGATAACCCCGCAAGCTGTCGGCTTCACTTGGAGTGAACTTATCCAGGGCGGCGCTGTACAACCGGTTGTGATGGTTCCACTGGAGCAGCACAAGCTGGGCTGTACGCTCGGCGTAGGCACCGTCAGATGCCAGGAACAGCTTGCCCAGGTAGTAGTTGCGCATGATCTGGTCGTAAGGATCTGCCGCCATGTCGCTCAAAGCTGCATCAAACAGTGCGTCCCAGAAGGACTCCCACCATTCGAGCCCGTAGGCCCGGCGCAGCTCTTCCCAGGTGTCCTTGGTGAAGTGCTCGAGGCAGGGCAAAAGGTCGTACGGGCTGACCCCATCCTTGCCTTCGGCTATGAGCTTGGGCATGTAGTCATGGATATTCCGTGAGGACCGGGCGAACAACTCCTGCGGGGTGCCGAAGCTATCGGTCCGCTCGAAACTGCCTGCCACCGGGGTGTGCCCAAACACACCCTTTACAAACTCAGACGCCACATGTTCGGGATCTAACAAAGAGTGTCCGGCGTCAAACTGCGGGTCTTGACGTGCGGCATCTGCCTCTGTTTGCAAGGCGGCGTAATACTCTCTGGACGGCACGCCGTCAGCATCGGGGAAATACACATAGACGTTCCCGATCTCGTCGCGCCAGCGCTCCACGCACCAGATGCCTCCCTCCCCCTGCCTTGCCGGCTGGGACAGGCAAAGGATCCACACTACGTCTTTGCTACCGTTCACAGAGTAGTAGGGGTAATACGTGATGAAGACATGCTCACTGTCGTAGGTGTAGGTTCGCGAGAAAAACTCGTCGTCATCGTAGGCAGTCAGGCGGTTGCGCTGCACGAAATCGTTTCTCACGAAGTCTCCCACCGACGAAAACAGTGCCTGGTATTCCTCGTAATCCTCCGGCGACTGTACGTCCGTGGGAAAGGTAAAGCCGTAATAGCACGCATCATCCCTGGCGAAGAAGCTCAGCCCGGTATCAACAGCGTTCAAGGCTTGCTCGTATTCGGCTTCTGTATAGCGTACTATGTGGAAAAGCAGCCCCATTCCGGGGTATTTTTCGTACGCAGCTTTTTGATAGACGCTTATCAGGGTCCTCTCGTCATCATGCTCAACGGGGTCGATAAGCAACCGGTCCGCGTACTCCCCGGGAATCGCTATAGCTAACCCGTCCCGCTCGTAAATGGCCGCCTGGGAAGACATGCAACCTGACGCAAAACTCGCTGCTAGAACAAGAACCAGAACCAGCACTGCAAGCAGAAGGGATGCTTTCACTCGCGGCCTGGGTTTTCGCATAAGAATCGCTGTTGACAACGGGATACCCCTTTCGTGCGTTGTGTGGAAGCCCGGGCAGGCTCCTCCCTGTATAGACGGATGGAAGAAGGAAAGAAGTTTCCGACGGGCTCCACGAAATACCCGGCCAGCAGTGGACGAGCCTTCACCCGGCAAGATCACTTGAGAGTCATCCGGCTGTGTATCGGTTATCCGCTCTCAATAACCTTCCTGAAAAACTCAACTGCACCTCTTATGTCATTCTCGTCCGGGTGTCCCTTGGCGATCCCGCCGATTAGTTTGAGAGGTCCGAAGGTGTCAAAACCCCTGCATCCATAGACACCCAGTAACCGGCATGATTTGTCTGCAATGATCCGCCTCATTTGCTTCGTGTAGTCCGCTTTCACGCCATAGGTATGTATGAGAAAGACTCGCTTGTTGCTGGGCAGATTGTTCTTTGCAAACTCAACTACTGACTCATCGAAGTTGAAGCCATATATGCCCGAAGCGAAACCTATTAAGTCGTAATCAGACAAGTCCGCCTGCTTACACTCGCGGGCATTGATCAGCGTCACATCGTAGGATTGTCTGATGGCATCCAGAAGCTTCTTGGTATTCCCGTGATGCCACGAGCAATATGCGATGGCAACTCTCATGAGGACACCTCCTGTAAGCCCTTGAACCCTATATGCCTTCAGAGCCTTGCCTACCTCTTTATACGATTATCCTTTCAGATGGTTATCCCTTCCTCAGACCTTGGTCCCCTGACACTTTTCATCTGACACGTATCATCAAACGCGAGGGTACGCTCCTTACCCAGAGGCTGTCGAAATGAGCTTCCCAGATGACAGGACTAAACACTTCCTTCATGGCTTTTCCATAGGCAGGTCCGGGGTTGTGCTGAGAGTGGTCCAACGGGCGTCCTTACCATAGAAGGAACAGGGGTTCGCGGGAACGAATTCCTTTTCAAACGTATAGGAGAGTTGCCCATGAGAAGGCTTAGCTGGATAGAAAAACTGAACAAGAGCCTTGAGCTTGCCGTTGGCGATGAGACCCGCCGGGCGATCATGGAAGGCAGCGAATCACTGACATCAGCCTCCGGCCCCAGAAGGAAAGCCACATGGGTCAAGAACGCCATGGACCGTATGGACTCCATGCTAGATGAGAAGACCAGGATTGAGGTCATGGAGAGGTGCTCCTGCGACTTCGAGGTAAGGAAAGGGGAAGCCAGGAGGATCTATGAGCAGTCAACCGATATCGACGACTTCATAGAGAAACTGGGGAACAGGTGCAACAAACTCGAGAGAGTGGGAAACATCCTCTACAGCATAAAAACCGCCGGTTGCGACTGTGGCTGGGTGATGGCAACCAAGACGCCCATTTCACCGACCTTCTGTCACTGTGGCAAAGGCTACATCGCCAAGTACTTCCAAGCAGTGTTTCAAAAACCCGTAAAGGTAGACATTATACAGTCGGCCGTATGTGGCGATGAAGTCTGCAGGTTTGCCGTACATCTCGACGACGAGATACCGACAAGACGGCGCCGGGCTTAGTGGGGGCGTTCCCCCGGAGCCTGCGGAGCGGTTCCTTAAATCATCGAAGTACTGCCCTTGAGAAGGTTAGGATCTTCCGCCTAAGGGGAGGGATGCAGTCCTCTTTGCCGGCTGCTTCATTGACAAATACGCTTGGGCCTCCTCGTACATTTCGCGGTACCTGATCCTCTTGGCGGCGGCCCAGAGGGCCTCAAGATCTGAAAGGTATTCGCCTTTGTACAGAGTCAGGAGCTTTCTTGCCAGCTCCTTGGTACTATGATGCCTGAATTCCTCATAGGTCTTTTCAAAGAGGTCGATGTCCCATTCAATCTCCTCCCGGGAGATGAAGTAGCGGTTCTCACGGCAGATAACCGGTTCCCTAAGGCCGGCACCTTCGAGGTCATTCTTGAGGTGGCTCAGGTTCACGGCGATCAGGTTCTTTATGTTGCCGGATTCCGATTCCCACCAAATAGCGTTATGCATTTGTTCCTTTGTGGCCCCCTTATCGCCCGCATCAAGCAGGAAGGCCAGGAGCTCCCGTTCCTTCTTGGTCCTGAATTTCACAATACTTCGCCTGGCCTTGTCCCTGTAGACGGTAAAGGCTCCCAATGATTCAACATGTGCTTTCTTGGGCCGGTAACCGGCAAACTCCATCATCTGCCGTGCAAAATCGGCCTCTATTCCGTTGTCGTACGCAAACTCAAGCACCGGGCCGTAAGCCCGGCGCAGCCTGAAATACTCATGAAGCCCGTTGTCGGAGCAAAGCTTAAGGTAGCGCCTGGCAAGGCCGGCCGTCTCTTCACAATCTTTATCCTTTGTCTCAATAGCCGCCCTTACAAGGACCCCGTACGCCATGGTGGCAACCCAGTTACTGGCTGCACAAAAGTAAGCGAAGGTTGTCGTAATTGCTATGCAGAGCGCATGGCTTACCGTCTGCAGAGTATGGGGAACTACAAATACCGGAATGGTTTCAAAGTGACTATACACCCAGAGGCTCTTGACATTCCTTTGAGTTGGACTACCCCAAGACTAGTATTTGTGAACTCGATGAGCGACCTGTTCCATGGAAGTGTTCCTCTTGAACTCATTGAGAGCGTGGTCGACGTAATAAGCCGGACACCCCATCACCGCTACCAGATCCTAACTAAACGTCCGCACCGCCTGTTGAAAGTCTCTAAGTCAATCATCTGGCCAGACAATGCTTGGATTGGAGTAACCGTCGAAGAAGCGTCTTTGCTTTGGCGGTTGGACCTGCTAAGAGAAGTAAACGCTACCATTCGATTCGTATCATTCGAACCACTACTGAGCCAGATACCTGGTCTAGACTTGACTGACATCCACTGGGTCATAGTTGGAGGAGAATCCGGACCTGATGCAAGACCTATGAAAGCAGCATGGGTTCGTGACATTCGCGACGCCTGTCTGAAATTGCACATTCCGTTCTTCTTCAAGCAATGGGGTGGTACATACAGGAGTGCTCACGGAAGAGTTCTTGACGGCAAAATATGGAGTCAGATGCCCATTGCTGATTAACCTCGATTTCTCTTCTACGCCCTGCAAAAGTCAAAATGACGTTCGATCAAGGAATTGTCCATTGCTAAGACTATTCAGCCTTTGAGACTGGAACCGTGTTTTTTGCAGGGTGAAAAGATGCTAGCCTTTATCCTTGTTATCAAAGGCATGCAATTCGAATAGCTTTGTTCATCTCGTTTGCGGGAGAGAAACCTCAATCGCATCAGTTGTGTCAGGGGAGGTACCTAAACAGCAATGCTTAATGTCCTTACCAGAAAAGCCACAATACTCACCAGTAGCATCTAATAGGATCGCTTTCGCTCGATATTTCATACACTCTTCAATGATTCTTGCCACTGTCCAACTCTTTCCGCCTCCGGTTGTACCGAGTATTGCACAATGCCTGCCGAACAATCTTTCGGGGGTAATCTTTACTTCGCTTTCCTCTGCAACACCAACACAACCGATGGACAACAAGACACTGCTGTCTTGTTTTTCTCTGTTTTGCACGTCGACCAATAATGGGATCTTAGAAAGAAGACTGTGTGGCGCAGAGTATACCCTGTCGCCGATCAAAAATAACCATGCGCAACGTTAAGAGTCCTCTATTCGACGAAACTCCGTTTTTTCCTTCTTCCCCGCTCAGATTGCAAAGGCTTAGTCTTAAGATTACAACGACTCCGGTGACTTTGTCAGTGGAATCTTATGTGAATATGTGAATAGATTTCAAGGAGCCGGGGCCACCCGTTAATGCCCGGCTCCTTGATAATGATTGACTGCTACACTCCAGAACCGGTAGGCCACCATGAAAGTAAGCACAGCCACAACGGGGGTAGCCAGCGCCATCCGTTTCAGATATCCGTTTTCAAAAAACAGCTGCACCGGATAAAAGCTGGCAAAAGCCACAGGCAGAATCCATGTGATGACAGTCCGGGTGACCCTGTCGTAGATATCTGCAGGGTATCTTGTGAACTCATCCACTGTCCAGGCTAGCCGGCTAAAGCCGCTGCTTTCGACGGTGAAAAACGCCATGGCGTTAGCTACTATGTGTACAGA
>JAAZEL010000029.1 GCA_012512325.1 Candidatus Fermentithermobacillaceae bacterium
CTACCACTGCGCCAACGTTGGAAAACCCGGACTTGCCTATATGTGATTTGCCTAACTCATCCACATACCGGGCCACCTTTTCTCCAAGAGTCTCCCTGGGGCCGTCAGGGGTATCCCACACCCGGAGGTCTTGAAATGCATGAGACCCTGGGTTTGACGTCTTTACCAGCACGAACAGCCCACAGCCGTTGCTACCTGCCATGTCCATGAAAGGTTGTAGGGCGTCAGGGCCGAGATAGGGATTTACTGTAAGTGCGTCTGCGAAGAATTCAGAGTCGGGATCCAGATACGCTTTAGCGTAAGCCCTTGCAGTGTGGCCTATATCTCCCCTCTTTGCGTCGAGGATCACGGGGATGCCATGCTGACGGGCATTTTGTATGCACCGCGACAGGGCGTTCCACCCAAGGAGCCCCATGCTTTCGAAGAAGGCTGCCTGGGGCTTGATCGCACAGGCGTAAGCCTTAGCCACTTCGGACACGGTGGCACAGAAAGCGTCCAACAGGTATGCGTCTGGTTTGCCGGGGAAAGCCGCCCTGAATTTCGAGTCCGTCCCCAAGATTCGCTTTGGGTCGGGGTCAACCCCGATTACAAGCCTTGACCCGATCGCATCGATCCTATCGGTAAGCCTGTCGGCAAAATGCATCCTGCATACCCCCAAATCAGCCATTCCCGTTAAACATCTCAGTTCCAGTTAACCATTTCACGAATGTGCCCTTGTGTCAATATCCCTTGACGTAAGTGGCGGCAACAGGTGCGCGGCGATGAAACCTTTGGCACTGCCCGGGATGTTTCAGGGTATAATTGGGATAAGCTTTGAGAGGTGATGGCATGTTCATACTCGGAATCGATACGTCTTGCGATGATACATCCTGCGCTGTGGTCAGAGACGGGCGGCAGGTCTTGTCGAATATCGTTTCTTCCCAGACCAAGCTCCACGAGAAATTCGGAGGGGTTGTACCTGAGATCGCTTCCAGGAGGCATCTGGAGGTACTCATCCCCGCTTGCAGTGAAGCTCTCGAGCAGGCAGGTGTCACCTTGAAACAGATCGACCTTATAGCCGTGACAAACGGCCCCGGCCTGCTGGGGTCGTTGCTGGTAGGGGTTGGTTTTGCCAAGGGTATGGCCCATGCTGCCCAGGTGCCCTTGATCGACGTCCACCATATCGCTGGGCACATCTACGCCAACTTCCTTGGGGAGGAACTCCCTGAGTTCCCCGTGCTCAACCTGGTGGTGTCAGGAGGCCATTCTGAGCTGATCCTTATGGAAGCCCATGGGCATTTCACCTTGCTGGGTGAAACCAGGGATGATGCCGCCGGTGAAGTGTTCGACAAGGTTGCCAGGGAAATGGGGCTCGGCTTTCCGGGAGGTCCTTATCTGGACCGGTTGGCCGAGACAGGTGATCCTGGCAAGATCCCTTTCCCCTTGCCGAAAATCCGGGGTTCCAAATATGACTACAGCTTCTCGGGGATTAAGACCAGGGCTTTGCTGGAGTTTGAGGCGGGAGACAAGAGCGAAGGATTCAAGGCTGACCTGGCTGCGGGTTTCAGGAAGGGCGTGGTGAACCAGCTGTTGAATCCGGTGGAGGAATTGCTTAAAGAAACGGGTGCCAGGAGTTTCGCCCTTTCAGGCGGGGCTGCGGCTAATGCGCTCCTCAGGCGGAAAAGCCGGGAACTGGCGACGAGGCTGGGTATCCCATTGTTCATCCCCCCGATGGAACTGTGTACAGACAACGGAGCCATGATAGCCGCAGCGGGTTACTACAAATACAAGCTGACAGGGGGAGGCTGGTCTGAAACCGAAAGTTCCATGATGGAATGCTCAGCCGGCCTTGAGCTCCGGTCGTGGGAGGAGACTGCCTGATGCTTCCGCGTACACCGCCCCCGTCCATGGAAGCGCTGCTCTATCATGCCCAGATGGAAGGGATACTGCCTCTTACGTCCCGCTGCAATATGCAGTGCGTTTTTTGTTCCAACGCCTACAATCCCGAAACCTGCGAGGTGTTTACCATACCTCCCAGGCCCCTTGCAGAGATCGAAGACAGCATATTATGGCTCACAGGGTCCCGGGGTCCTATCGTCATAGGAGAGTCGGTCACCAGGATTATAGAGGGGGAGCCTCTTACCCACCCTGAATTTCCCGAAATCCTCAAGCTCCTCCGCAAGCACTACCCTGATCGGATCATCAGGGTTACGACCAACGGGTCCTTGCTTACCCCCGAACTCATCCGCCTGCTTTCACAACTCCGGGTTGAACTTATGGTATCCCTTAACACGGTAGGTTACAGGAAACAGGTCATGGGCGACAAACAGCCGGAGAGCACTTTGCGCAATGTGGAAGCCCTGGGCGGCAAAGCCAGGTTTGAAGGAAGTATAGTCGCATTGCCCTTTATCACCGGATGGGAGGATGTGGCGGATACCGCGAAGTTCCTGAAGGATTCAGGAGCATGGTCGGTAAGGATAATGGCGCCGGGGTTTTCCCGGTTCCACCCTCTGGCCAAAGACGCTGCTTCCTTCGACCTGGACGAAGGCAGGTGTTTCAGCCGGGACCTCCAGAGGCAGCTCAAGATCCCGGTGCTGTTTGAGCCTCCCGGGATTACGACGGTAACCCCTGTTGTGGAATATGTGTTGCCCAGGTCTCCGGCGAGGAAGGCTGGAATCAGGCCTGGTGACGTAATTACCCAGGTACTGAGGCGTTCCGTCATGACGCGGACAGAAGCTTTTGAGCGCATAAGGGACCATGAGAAGCCACGGGCGGTATACGACAGGCAAGGGGTCCTGTACGAGACGGTGATCAACAAACAGAGGTTTGAAGCGTCAGGGCTTGTGATGTATGACGATCTGGATCCTAAGGCGTGGTTTGGGTGGGAGCGGGAATCCAGGGTGAAACGCAGGCGGGTGTTGGTGCTCACTTCCGCCCAAGCCAAACCCTTGATTGAGCACGCGCTGGAATTGCGCGGGCTGAAGGCAACGGTTGAGGCGGTACCTTCGGTGTTTTTCGGAGGCAATATCGGTGCTGCGGGCCTTCTTACCGTGAGGGATTTCATCGCCAGGTACGGTGAGATCGCCGGCAAGGATTCGGAGGAGGATTCTGAGTTTGACATCGTGACCCTCCCCAGGCGGGCTTTTGACCCTTGGGGCAGGGATCTTGAAGGGGTTAGTTACAAGGCTTTTGAGGAGATCGCCGGAAAACCCGTTGTGCTGGCTTAGGCAGCGGTATGGGGAATCGATCGTCGTTGTCCAGGTAATCTGCCACCACCTGGTTGTGCTGGCTTAGGCACAGGTATGAGGAGCTCACAGGAAAACTTGTTGGGCTGGCTTGAGCACCCGTATGAGGAGATCACCGAAAACTTGTCGTGCTGCCTTAGGCACCGGCAGGATTGTTAGCCGTTCCAAAGAATGTTAATCATACAACAAAGGTCGGTTAGGAGGGTAAGGCCATTGGACTTGAAAGAGTTCCTGACGAAGGCGTCCTTGGCCCATGGGGTATCAGGTTTTGAGTTCATGGATGTTGCCTCATTGGTGCGGGATGCCATGGACGGCCTGGTGGATGAAGTCAAGGTGGATTTACTGGGCAACGTTGTAGGAGTGAAATACGGCGAAGGAGCCCAGCCCAGGCCCAAGATAATGCTGGCAGGCCATATGGACGAAATCGGCCTGATCATCACTAAGATCGAAGAAGGCGGCTTTCTGAGGTTCGCCCCTGTAGGCGGGGTGGACCAGCGGGTGCTGCCTGCCCATGAAGTGATAGTGTACGGCAGGAGGCCCCTTACGGGTGTAATAGGCGTCAAGCCGCCCCATCTCACCTCACCGGAAGAGGCTAAAAAGGCCTACAAGATGGAAGACCTATTCATCGACGTAGGATTACCTGAGGAAGAAGTGCGAGAACTGGTCCGCGTGGGCGACGTGGCGACCTTCAAGCGCCAGGTGAGCGAGCTCATGGGCGACAGGTTTTCAGGCAAAGCCCTCGACGACAGGGCGGGGGTTGCGGTTATCCTGGTTTGCCTCGAAGAGCTGCGCAAGTACAAAGTAGATGCAGATGTGTATGCAGTAGCTACCTCCCAAGAGGAAATAGGTTGCAGGGGCGCTGTTGTCTCGACCTACGGCATCGAGCCTGACATCGGTATAGCTATCGACGTGTGCCACGGTGAGACGCCGGGGGTGCCTGAGTGGAGGACTTCGTCGGTGGGGAAGGGGCCGGCCCTGGCCCAAGGGGGTAACATCCATCCTAAGGTATTTGCCGCCCTCGAAAAAGCAGCTAAAGAGATTGGCATAAAAGCGCAGAAGGAGATTGCTCCTGCAGCCACAGGCACCGACGCATGGGTCATGCAGATCTCCCGGGCAGGGGTAGCAACCGGCCTGATTTCAATTCCTTTGCGGTACATGCACACATCCGTTGAGACCCTCGCGATCAGCGACGTGGAGGATGCAGGCAGGCTGTTGGCCAGGTTCATTGCGTCTGTTGACGCAGGCTTTGTGAAGGAGCTGAAGTCATGGATCTGAAAACTCTTACATCCCTTTCAGGGGTTTCAGGAAACGAATATGAAGCCCGGTCTGCTATAATCAAGCAACTTGAGTCCATGGGCATTTCATACGAATGCGACGTAATGGGGAATGTGATCGCCAAGAAGGGCGACAGGGGTCCAAAAGTGCTGCTTGATGCCCATATGGACGAAGTAGGCCTCATGATAACCCACGTTGAAAAGAACGGGTTCTTGAGGTTCGCCCCTGTGGGCGGTATAGATCCGCGGGTATTGGTTTCCAAGCGCGTGCTTGTAGGCAAGGAGAAGATTCCGGGTGTGATAGGGGCCAAGGCCATTCACCTCCAGGAACGAGATGAACGCACCCAGGTGATACCCATAGACCGGCTGTTTATCGATATCGGAGCGGAATCCGGTGAGCAGGCTCAAGGCAAGGTGAAGGCAGGAGACTACGTGGTTTTTGACACCGAGTACCAAGAGCTGTCCCCGGGGATCATAAAGGCCAAGGCTCTGGATGACAGGGTTGGGTGCGCCCTTCTGTTTGAAGTGCTGAAACAGGACTGGAAAGAGATACAGCTTTATGCCGTGTTTGCAGTGCAGGAAGAAGTAGGGCTGAGGGGTGCAAGGGTGGCCGCTTTTGCCGTCGAGCCTGATATGGGCATAGCCCTTGAAGGCACGGTTTGCGCCGACATACCCGGGACGGACAAGGAATTCCAGGCGACCAGGTTAGGCAAAGGGGTTGCCCTGAGCATAATGGACAGGGGCTCCATACCCGATCGCAAGATGCTCAACCAGCTTGTGAAACTTGCCGAGGACGAGGGGATACCCTACCAGTTCAGGGAAGCAACTTCAGGGGGCAATGATGCCGGCGCCATCCAGCAAACCAAGGCAGGTTGCCCTGTGGCTTCAGTATCGGTACCTTGTCGCTACATACATACCCCCTGTTCCCTGATGTCAACGTCAGACTTTGAAGCTGCGCGTAAACTGCTCATCAAGTTCCTAGAGAGTGTTGAGGGAGGTTTCAGACCGTGAAAGACCTTATCAAGAGATTGACAGAAGCTTTCGGGCCTTCAGGCTCAGAGGGGCCGGTGAGGGAAGTCATCACGAAAGAAGTCGAACCATATGTGGACGAGATCAGAGTAGATGCTTTGGGTAACCTTATATGTCTCAAGAAGGGCAGCGGCGGTGGCAAGAAGGTAATCCTTGACGCCCACATGGATGAAATCGGGGTTATTGTGACCCATATTGACGAAAAGGGTTTCCTGCGATTTGCCAGTGTCGGTGGAGTATACCCTGTGGTCACCCTGGGGCAACGGGTGTATTTTGAAAACGGCACCTTCGGCGTTATCGGTTCCGAAAAGCTCGATGACATAAAAGACCTGAAACTGGACAAGTTGTTTATCGACATCGGTGCCGCCAACAGGGAAGAAGCTTCCCAGAAAGTCAAGGTAGGCGACATGGGTGCTTTCTTCCAGCCTGCAGTTGACCTGGGCAACCGCGTGGTAGCCAAAGCCATGGATGACAGGATCGGTTGCGTAGTGGTAATTGAGGCTTTGAAGCGCCTGAAGCAAACCCAGCATGATATCTATGCGGTGTTTGCGACCCAGGAAGAGGTCGGACTTAGGGGCGCCAGAGTGGCTGCTTACGGCATAGAGCCGGATGTGGGCATAGCTTTTGACGTTACAAGCACGGGAGATACGCCCAAGGCCCGCACCATGGACGTCTCCCTTGGCAAAGGCGCGGCTATCAAGGTCAAGGATTCCAGCCTTGTCTGCCATCCGGGGCTCAGGGACTATCTTGTGAAGCTTGCCGAGGCAAAGGGCATCCCGTACCAGATGGAAGTACTGGAGTGGGGAGGCACTGACTCAGGTGCCATCCAGCTTACCAGGGCGGGAGTACCGGCTGCGGTCATATCCATTCCGTCCAGGTACATCCACAGCCCCAGCGAGATGGTGGACATTGGAGACGTAGAAGCTTGCGTCAAGCTTTGCGTAGCCGCATGTGAAAGCCCGCTTGATTTCTAACATGGTGATGAGGCTAAGGGTTGTTGGACTGGGGTGGTGAATTGGCTTCAAGGCCAGAGCCGGCCACATAGGTCGCAAGGCCACACAGGTCACATAGGGCACATAGGCCACGTAAGCCACATAGGTCACATAGGTCGCAACCCGCGCTTCGAAATGCGCAGGGCGTTTCCCCCTGATAATAGGGGGAAATGCCCTCTACGCTTCTAGCATTCTAATACCTGTACAGACTGCACTAGGGGACTGTGGAGAAGTGTGTCTGCGGAGTGCACCACATGCACCATTTAGGAGTGATTTCCGCCTAGCCAGTCCAACATGGTGCACCATGTGCATCAATCCAGTGCCCAACAGCAGCACAATGGCTCACCACATGTACCGATCTTGTCCGGAAGGACACTTGATCGCCGCAAAATGGCCCACCAGATGTACCAAACCAGTGCTCAACAGTAAGAGAATGGCTCACCACATGTACCATTCTTGTCTGGAAGGACACCTGATCACCGCAAAATGGCACACTACGTGCGCCATACCGGCCTCCAACAGCTGCAGAATGGTACATCAGGTGCACCATTCTGACCGATAATCCGCTTGTCAAAAGATAAAACGGTGCACCTGGCGCACCGTTTATCGAGAATTGCTGCATGGCTACCGACGAGTATTCTGCTAAGCCTTGTGACCCAACTCAGAAGGTGCCGACATGGTCAAATCGCTGCAGGGCTAGCAAGGATTAGTCTGGTCAGCCTGCTATATTCCTCTGTCTCCGATCCCTCTCAGCCTGACGCAGGAGAGAAGTACTCCTCAAGCGCCCTAAAAATGCCCCTGGCTGCCGCCTCTTGGATGTAATCTTGCCTGAGCAAGTTCTCTTCCCTTGGGTTGGACAAGTACATCACTTCCACCAAGACCGAAGGGCAAGCGGATTCCCTGTTGACGAAGAAATTCGAGTCTTTGACTCCCCTGTCAACGGTGCCGAGGCTTGCAGTCAGGTGTTTCTGGATTAGTGCAGCCAGCCGTCTTGACTCACACGTGTTCAAAGTCTGGCTGCAGATGTAAGAGGTTGTGCCGGCAGTCTGGGGGTTGCTGTGCCAATCGTTATGGATCGAGACGAAGGCGTGGGCTTTATGGGACCATGCGGCCCTCTTGGCCAGATCTCCTGAATATTCGTCGATATCAGGCTTCCAATCTTCAGGGGGAGTGGCATCCTCAAACTCGCCCAGCCTGGTCAGAATCACCGCCGCTCCCGCCGCCTCGAGCATGTCACGGAGCTTAACTGCGATTCTCCAGTTTACCGTGCGTTCCTGGTAGCCTGTGGGACCAGATGCTCCTGGATCGTTGCCCCCGTGTCCTGGGTCGACCACGATCACCTTGCCCGCGAGTCCCGGGTTGGGGAAGAAGGCCTCCAGGGAATTGGCGTTTTTCTTAAGCAGGTAAGTGCCGCTCAAGGATGCGTCCAGCGACAAGCTAACCCCGTCGTTTGTGGTACCTATATTCACCTGTCGGACCAGGTCGCCGCTGACCAGGGAAGCTTGTCCCGAGTAAGAAGCGCCTGGCAGGAACATTGTGACCGAGCTGCCGTTCCTGGTGACAGTGGGCCAGGTATACCCCAGGGTGTGAACCGTTAGCACTTCCCCGTCGTCTTCACGTCTCACCTCTACTCCGGTAATGGTAGGTGCAAAACCCAGCACCACTTTTCCCGGTGACTGTTCCTGCACCACATACGAAGGTGTTTCGGAGAACTTAATGGTCACGTCGCTTCCTTCGATCCGAACCGATTCGAACTCGTATGCGTTTATGTCAAGCCTTCCCGCCGTCCTGAAAAACTCAGAGGTGCTTATTATTAGCGTATTACCTTCATTGCGAATAAGCCGGCAGGTTTCGAACGGCCCCTGTAGGGTAAGGGTGCGCACGCTTGAGCTGGCGTCAAGGGCCACCGAAAAGCTGGGGGAGGTCCCGGCAGGAGCGCCGGTGGTCAGCCATGATGCCACCCAGCCTACCACGCCTTTGGGGGAGATTCCCCTGATCCAGCGGTCCCGCACTTCAAGCACGCGTATTATGTCGCCCTTCTGTACCATGGAGATTGCAGGATAATTGGTGCCAGGACCTGCCCTGAAGTTTACGTCTGTGGCGTTTACCGTAGTTGAACTGTATTTTCCAAGGGACCACGAAGTCTCGGATACCCCGAAGGAAAGGGCAGGGTCATCTACTGCGGAAATCACTGAGTCAGGGCCGTACACCCAGCCTCTTATCCCCGCTGAAGTCTGGACTGCAATCCAGGCTCCTCGTGAAGTGATGTATTTTGCAGAATCCCCGGATTTCAAGGTGACCATGACAGGGGAGCCTTTGATAGGCCGCTGGTATACAGTCACCGAACCGCTCCTGGGGCCCACCACCATGTCACCGGCCACAGGGATGGTTTCCTCGATGACAGGGAGGGTGAGTTGGAGGAGCTCTTCAAATATCCACGCTGTTCTGCCGCCACCAATAGACACCCTGATCCAGTCGTTCCGTTTGGCTTCGGCAGGATATGTATGGCCCCTCTGGGTCATGCCCAACACCGGGTAGTCTGCGCCCGGTCCCTGGCGCATGTTTACGTCGGTCCTGGTTATGACCGCTGTTATGCCCCCGGAACTCAGGTCTATGTCAACGAGCCACGCGGCAATCCACGCCTCTTTGCCTTTGTATGAGATCTTGAGCCAATCATTCTGGATGGCCAGTATGTCCAGCCAGGTACCTTCGAGCACCGTCCCTAAGACGCTGTGGCTGGTTCCAGGGCCCGACCTTAGATTACACACATCTCCCACTACAACACCTTTGAACCCTGAGAAATCAGCAGGTGTAAGAGGGGCGTTGCCAGCGGATAAAGCGGTTACAGGATGCAATACCCCGCTCAGGGCCACAGCCAGGAGGAGGGTCCCCAGCAAGACCCGGCGGGGTGCTCTTGACAAAGGTTTTGTCGAATTGATCGAAATATGTCGGATATGTTTGGCCATATGTATTTTCCTCTCGCTCTGGTATGGAGTCCGGAGATTGCTGATTGACTGCCTGATACTGACTGCTTGCCTATTACTGATTGCTTACCTGATATAGTAATCGTAACACTCTTTTTGTTGACGAATTTTCCAATGCCTATGTTCCATCTCGACAATTCTGGCAGCAAATGCGACATGGAGGGGATAGACGGGAAAAACAGCAGAAGGACAAGAGAAAAGCAGCAAGAAACCCCGTGCACCCGAACTCGTGCACCCAAGACAGCCGGCTATACCGGCACACAGATGATGACAAGGCTGAAGAACGGACAGAGTCGACGGTCCGACCGACGGATCAACCCATGGATTTGGTCTTCCCGCATCTGCCGGCATCCGTTGGGATCTGGAAGCATCCGTCGGCATCTGCCGGCATCGTTGGGATCTGGAAGCATCCGTCGGTATCTGCCGGCATCGTTGGGATCTGGAAGCATCCGTCGGTATCTGCCAGCAACCGTCAGGATCTGCCGGCATCCGTTAGGATCTGGCAGCATCCGTCATCACATATCAGCATCTGTGACCATCTGTCATCATTCGTTATGTGCCCTGTCTTCTTCTTCGTCGAGGAAGATGATACCCTGGCACCACAGAGTTAAGGAATCATTCGTTGTGTGCTATGTTTTCTTCTTCCTCGTGCCCGCGGTCGTGGTGATGGTCTTCGTCTATCTCGATGTCTGTGCCGATTCCTTGTTTCTCGTAATAATCCTTAATGGCGGCACGTACCGCGTCCGCAGCCAGGTTCGAGCAATGGAGCTTCTGCGGGGGCAATCCGCCCAGAGCCTCCGCCACGTGCTTGTTTGAGACTTCCAGCGCTTCTTCCAAAGTCAGTCCTTTGACCAACTCGGTGACCATTGAGCTGGTAGCGATTGCAGCTCCGCACCCGAAAGTCCGGAACTTGATATCTTCAATCCTGTTGTCCTTGATCTTCAGGGTTATCCTCATCATGTCCCCGCAAATCGGGTTTCCCACCTGGCCCACGCCGTCGGGATTTTCTACTTCTCCCACGTTCCTGGGATTGAAGAAGTGGTCCATTACCTTGTCATTGTACATGTGCTATCCCCGCCTTATACATCATAAACCCGTACTCTTCCTGCGTACGCCCCTGGCGTACGTCTCTTGCATCACAAACCGCTGCCTGGGCCTATCGGCGACATGGCGCGGAGCTTTTCCACTATCGGTGGCAGTACTTCCAGAACATAGTCGATATCCTCTTCCGTATTGGACATGCCCAAGGCGAATCTCAAGGATCCATGGGCGGTTTCATGGGTCAGCCCCATTGCCAGTAGTACATGGGAGGGTTCCAAGGAGCCTGAAGTACAAGCTGAGCCCGATGAGGCGGCTACGCCCATGCGATCCAGGTTGAGTAAGATTGACTCGCCCTCAAGATACTTGATGCTTACGTTGACGTTGTGGGGCAGCCTGAGCACCGGGTGCCCGTTGAGGATCACATCAGGGATCTGCCTGAGGATCCCCTCAATCAGCTTGTCGCGGAGCTTGGTAAGCCTCCGGGATTCCTCTGGAAGCTCCGCTTTGGCCAAGCGGCATGCTTCTCCGAAACCCAC
Source organism: Candidatus Fermentithermobacillaceae bacterium (assembly GCA_012512325.1). Classification (GTDB taxonomy): domain Bacteria; phylum Bacillota; class Sulfobacillia; order Fermentithermobacillales; family Fermentithermobacillaceae; genus DTU015. The sequence goes on from JAAZEL010000029.1 coordinate 11,081, forward strand.
TATCCCAGGCACGTTTTCAGTGCCTGCACGCATCCTTCTTTCGTGGGCACCGCCGGTCAGCTGGGGGGTAAGCCTTACGCCCCTCTTTACGTACAGCGCGCCCACTCCTTTGGGTCCGTATATCTTGTGGCTGGACAGGGTAAGCAGGTCGATGTTCATATCATTGACGTTGATGGGAACCTTGCCCACGCTCTGGACTGCGTCGGTGTGGAACAAGACCCCGTGTTCCCGGGCTATTGCCCCGATTTCCTTCACCGGCTCAATTGTGCCCACTTCGTTCTGGCCGTGCATTACTGAAATCAGGATGGTATCCTTCCTGATGGCTTTTCTCACGCCGTCCGGATCGATCAAGCCGTACTTGTCGCACGGTACGAAAGTAACGTCAAATCCTTCCTTTTGAAGGGCTTCAAAGGTATGAAGCACCGCATGATGTTCGATCTGGCTGGTTATCAGGTGGTTTCCCTTTGATTTCCTTGCGCGTGCGACACCCCTTATGGCAAGGTTGTCCGATTCAGTACCTCCTGACGTAAACAATATCTCATTGGGAGCGGCTTCAATCAGGGAGGCCACTTTTTCACGGGCGTCGTTGATGGCTTCCCTGGCTTCATATCCCCAACTGTGAACGCTTGAGGCGTTGCCGAACTTGCCCGCGAAATACGGCAACATGGCAGCCAGCACCTCGGGCCTCACCGGGGTGGTTGCCGAATGGTCAAGGTAGACTTGTCTTCGAGCGTTTGGCTGACTACTCACTGTTTGAGTCCTCCTTCTTTCCGGTGTGTGAGGCCCCCTCAATCAAGTCCCGCAAAGTTATGGAATTGAGGACGCCCTCGATGGCATTCCCGACTTTTTCCCAAACCAGCCTCGCCCTGCAATCATCAGGGCAGTCGTGGTCGGAGAAATCTTCGTGCATGCATTTGACCGGTGCGACAGGGCCTTCGGCCACCTTAACGATCTCACCTACGGTGATCCTGTCCGCCGGCCTTGCGAGCTTGTAGCCACCGCCGAATCCCCGTTTGCCCCGCACCAGTCCGTGCTCCCTAAGGGGGATCACGATCTGTTCAAGGTAGCCCTGGGACACTCTTTGGGCAGCGGAGATTTCGGCCAGGGACATGTATTCATCTTCCGACCTGGCCAATTCATACATGAGCAAAACGGCGTAATGCCCTTTGGTTGACAGCGAAAAAGACAGTTTTCCTCACCTCAATCGGGCCCTGACGGGTTCGTGCCCGTCCCGGTCCCGTTTCCCATCTCAATCTAATCCTATTATTCTACTAGGATTACAACAAGTCAAGCACATATCGTTGGTTTTGAATGGATTTCGAAAAGCGGCGGTTTTGAACTGATTGGGAGAATACCTCAGGGGGCTTTGGATGGATTTCCAAGAACATCTTGGCAGTCTTCTTCCGGAGAATATATGGGTGGTCTTGTACTGCTTTTGGGGAACCTCTCAGAACCTTCGGCTTGATCCCGGAGGACATCTCGGAAGTGTTGAATCGGTTTTGGAGAACGCCTTGGAGGAGGTATTATAACGGTAGAAAGCGAAGAACAAGGTATGAATGTCGACCATATCCTATGAGTATCGTGAGGGGTTAACGTGGCTAACATGAACATCGATGAGAAGTCCCTCCGGGCAATAATAAGCAACCTTGAAAAAGACGTTGCAAGACGGCCGAAAGATATCGCTACGCGACTACAGCTGGCTTTGTCGTATATGAGGCTTGCAGAACACGACAGCGCCCGGGAACATCTGGAGAAAGTGATTGAACTGGACAAGCGCAATGTTGAGGCCCATTACTACCTTGGGATCCTTTGGGCCGATTCAGGGAATGTGGAAGAAGCCAAACGGGCATGGATGAAAGCCGTTTCCCTGAACAAGTCCCACGGGCCCTCCCACTACTTCCTGGGCAAGCTCTACGCGATTGAGGGAGACTTGGATGCAGCCATCGCTTCAACCGAGAAGTCCAGGGATGCAAATCCGGGCAACGTGCTGGCCAGATCCCAACTTGGGGAACTGTACCTGGCTAAAGGCAGGATCAGGGATGCCTTGAACGAATGGCTTGAGGTCCTGAAACTGGAACCTGCCAACCTTCAAGGGTTGCACAACGTAGGCGCCATATACACCGATCTGAAGATGTACGATGAGGCCATTGAAGTGCTTGAGCGAGCAGAACGGTTGGGTTCAGAGGCTCCCCTGGTGTTCTACAACAAAGGCCTTTGCTACATGGCCAAAGGTGAGCACACCAAGGCTATAGAAGCGCTGCTCAAAGCTAAGGAACTGGCGCCTGAAGACACTGTGACCATGATTTCCCTGGGTGAGGCTTACGCCATGTCAGGAGACGTTGACTCGGCCATAGCTCAATGGGAGGAAGTACTCCAATCCAGCCCGGACAATTTGTTTGCTACGTACAATCTGGGCCTCGGTTACCTTGAGAAAGGCGAGCGGGACAAGGCGGTGGAAATGTGGGAAAAGTGCAAGGCCCTGAATCCCGCGTACCTTCCCCCGCGGCAAAACCTTGCCACCTTGGCAATCAACGCGGGGGATTTCGGCAAGGCAATAGATGAATGGCGCGCCATAAGCCGGCTGGATCCTCAAAACCCCCAGCCGTGGATGGTGTTGGGAGATCTGTATTACAGGTCAGGAAACCTGGCTGAAGCCAGGCGTATAACGGAGGAACTCCTGGATAAGTTGGCTCAAGCCGAGCCTCAAGACAAGGATTCGCGTAAACTGAGGTCAGACACTGAGTTCCTGTATGGAACAATCCTGCTTGCGTCAGGCAACCCAGGGGACGGCCTTGACCATTGGGTGAGAGCCATGAAGTACAATCCCAATTTCGCCTTTGAGGCCGGCGGGTTCATTTCCAGGGCGATCTGGCCTGAGCTCACCCAGTTTGCCGAAGAACACGCCAAGACTGAAGACCACAAGAAAGTACTGAGCCTGGTCAAGAGCTTCGTCAAAGAGGACACCCGGCCTCCTGAGGGCATACGGGCGGTCCCCGAATTGGATGAAAGAGGGAAGGCAGGTTTCAGGTGGTTCTTTCGGGGAAGGAAGTAGCAACCGGAACCGGTTTGCAGGATATCGAAGTGATTGCTTTGGTTGGGCCGAGTGGCACGGGCAAGTCCCACCATGCAATGTGGGTGGCCCAGGAATACGGCTGCGGGGCAATCATCGATGATGGCTTGCTCATTTCAGGTTCAAGGATTGTGGCAGGCAGATCGGCCAAGAGGGAGGAGACCAAAACCGCGGCGGTGAGAAGGGCTGTGTTTACCTCTGCTGGCCATGCCCTGGAAGTCCGGTCTGCCCTTGAGGACCTTAACTTACAACGGCTTCTGGTGCTTGGCACGTCAGTGTCAATGGTCCAGCGCATCGTTTCCAGGCTGGGCCTGTCTCAACCTTCGGTTATACTGGACATAAGGGACTTGGCCAGTGAAGAAGAAGTAAGGGAGGCATTGTGGAGGCGGAGGCAAGAAGGCAAGCACGTGATCCCGGCTCCGGTTTTCGAGGTCAAGAAAACTTTCTCGGGGTATCTGGTGGACCCCCTCAAGATTTTTGTGAAGGCCCGGGAGAAGAAACCTGCCGTTTTGGAAAGAAGCGTGGTCAGGCCCACATACAGCTACTTCGGCAACTTCTACATTGCAGACAACGTCGTGATGCAGATAGCCACCAAGATCTGTTACGAGATCGAAGGAGTCAAACGGGTGCTCAGGGTGTTGGTGCTGACCACCGGCGACGGTGCTATGCTCCAGGTTGAACTGGTGCTGAACTACGGCGCGGAAGTGTTTTCCGTGATGAGACAAGTCCAATCGAGACTCAAACAGAAGCTTGAGTACCTTACTGGGATTTACCTGCTAAGTGTGGATGTGATTACCAAGAAAATCGGGTTTGATTGAGCTTGGCCGGAGCAAGCGACGGGCAACGTTGAAATACTAATGATAGGGGAGGGGAGCCATGAAACCGGCCTACGGGCTCGAACTGGTTCAGACACAGAAGCTCGTCTTAACACCTGAACTGCATCAAGCCATCATGATCTTGCAGATGAACGTTCAGGAGCTGTCTGGCCTGATCCTGGAGGAAGTCCAGAAGAACCCTCTCCTGGAATTGGTTGAAGAGACCACGGAAAAGCTGCGTGACGACGAGGATGAAGAGGATTGGATGGCATATTTCTTTGATTCTTCAGACCTGGGCCTCGGGGGGAGCGCTAGGGGTGGTGCTTCAGCCGGGCTCAGGGGCGAATATGACCCGTTACGTTACACGTCCGCACAAGCCAACACTTCAATCAGAGAATATCTCCTGTCCCAACTGGGTGTCACACGCCTTGAGGATAAGGACCGGGCCATTGCCCGCTTCATCATCGAAAGCATAGATGACAACGGGTACTTGCAATCCAGCGTGGGTGAAGTTGCCTTAGCCACGGAAAGCTCCCCGGAACAGGTTGAAAGGGTGCTCAAGCTGGTCCAGAAGTTCGATCCCCCGGGGGTTGCCGCCAGGAACCTTAGAGAATGCCTTGAACTGCAGGCGGAAGCCAAGGGCCTCGCTCCCCTTGCCTTGGAAATCATCAGGCACCATCTCGATGATCTCGCCCAGGGCAGGTACACCAAGATATGCCAAAGCACCAATGCGTCCCTCCAGCAGGTCTTGAGAGCCAGGGACTCTATCGTGGAGCTTCAGCCCAAACCCGGGGCGGCGTTTTCAGGAGGCCATGTCACCTTCATAGTGCCCGATATTGCCGTGAGGAGGATCGGAGACGACTTTGTGGTGATTTTGAACGACAACGCTTTGCCCTCCATTAGGTGGAATCCATATTACAGGAAACTGCTTGCGGCCGGCGACAAGGACGCCAGGAGTTACTTGGTCAAGCAAATGAAGAGAGCCCGTTTCCTGTTGAGAAGCATAGAGCAAAGAAGGATAACCATATCCAGGGTAATGGAGACCATTGTGGCACGGCAGCGCAGGTTTTTCCTGGAAGGACCGGGGCATCTTGAGCCTCTGACCCTCAAGGATGTTGCCGACGAACTCAACATACACGATTCCACGGTATCCCGGGCAGTATCAGGGAAATACGTTGACACGCCTTTCGGGGTGTTTCCGTGTAAGATGTTCTTCACCCCCGGAGTGGAGTCTTACGGACAAGAGGTTTCCCAGTACAACATAAAGAGGATGATTGAACAGATTGTGCGCGATGAAGACCCAAGGGCTCCATTGACTGACGGCCAGATCGCCGAAGAACTTAGATCCCAGGGCGTGCAGGTAGCCAGGCGTACGGTTGCCAAGTATCGCTCCCAACTGGGAATCCTCCCTTCAAACCGCAGGAAGAAACTGTGATTTCAGTTACCCTTTTTTCAGATGCAAAGCCTTCGAACCAAGGCGTGTTATTTGACGTTTGGGCGGTTAGGCACTACAATTATCACTGTATGACACTTGATCTGAATTGTCTGTAAACTAGGCATTCCGGCTGCATACTTAGCTGCAATGAGGTGGAGAAAGTGATCACAATCATAAAGAAGATGATCGGAGGAGTGTCGGTTCCTGACAAGAAGGAACTGTCGGAAAGCTCTCCGATAGAGTTCGCCGGGCTCCCCGGGGAACTCATACTTTTTTTGTCTCAGCATATAGGTGCTCCGTCTGTGCCTTTGGTGAAACCAAAAGACACGGTCAAGCGGGGGCAGGTGATAGCTGAACCCTGTGGGTTTGTAAGCGTCCCTTTGCATGCACCCACATCAGGGGTGATAAAAGCTATCGAGCCCAGGTATCATCCGGGCCAGGCCCGCATGTGTGAAGCCATCATACTTGAGCCTGACGGCAAACACGAGCCGGCGGAAGAGCTTTCTCCGGCAGCCTCTGATCTGGATGGCATTTCGCCTGACGAGATTAGGGAATTGGCCAGGCAGGCCGGTATCGTGGGGCTTGGGGGTGCGGCTTTTCCCACTTCGGTGAAGCTTGCTCCTCCGGAGGACAAGCCTATAGACACATACCTTCTCAACGGCTCTGAATGTGAACCTTATCTCACGGCGGATCACAGGCTTATGCTAGAACAAGCTGACAAGGTCATGTTCGGGTTTAAGGGCTTGATGAAGGCGGCGGGAGTCCGGCGCGGGATCGTGTGTATAGAAGACAACAAACCTGATGCCATTGAGGCCATGAAGCAGGCTTTGTCAGCCTACGACGGCTTGGAACTTGCCGTGCTTAGCACACGGTATCCCAGGGGCGGGGAAAAGCAGCTTATCCAGGCTGTCTTAGGCAGGGAAGTACCTCCTCCGCCGGGACTGCCTTACGATGTGGGAGTGTTGGTATCCAACGTAGGCACCGCCTATGCCCTGGCCGACGCTGTACTTACCGGGGTTCCCCTGGTGGAAAGGGTTGTAACCGTTACAGGGGAAGGTGTGGCTAAGCCGTCGAATTTTAGGACTCTTATCGGTACCCCCGTGTCCTACTTGATAGAAAAGGCAGGTGGGTTCAAGGGCACTCCGGGCAAGGTGATACTGGGCGGCCCCATGATGGGCTGTTCCCTCAGGAGCCTGGACGTCCCGGTGTTCAAAGGCGCCTCGGGGATACTGGTGCTTACAAAGGAGCAGGCAGTGGAAGAACCCATCCTCCCTTGCGTAAAATGCGGTAAATGCGTTGATGTGTGTCCCATGGGGCTTCAACCCCTGTGGATCTCCGCCTATGCCGAACGGGAGCTCATGGAAGAAGCTGAAACCTTCAGGGCTATGGATTGCATCGAATGCGGATGTTGTGCTTATATCTGCCCTGCAAAGAGGCCTTTGGTGCAGTGGATAAAGATGGCGAAAGCAGACATAAGTTCGAGGCGGAGCGCTCAAAAGAAGAGCTAGGCCTGTTTGGAGATACGGAGGTATTAGCATGAAGGACAAGCTGCTGGTGACACCACCACCTCACGTGAAGAGCCCCAAGGCGGTGCAGGGAATCATGCTTGATGTGGTGATAGCGCTGCTACCCGCTGCCATAGCCGGAGCGGTATTGTTTGGTTTCAGATCGTTGCTGATCATTCTGGCTTCGGTGGCGTCTGCGGTGGCTTCAGAGGCGATTTATCAAAAGGCAGTGAAAAAGCAAGTCACGGTGAACGATTTTTCCGCTGTGATTACAGGTCTTCTGATGGCATTGACATTGCCGCCTGATGTGCCTGTATGGATGCCGGTGATCGGATCGGCGTTCGCCATTGTAATTGCCAAGCAGGTATTCGGCGGCTTGGGGTACAACTTCGTCAACCCTGCCCTTGCAGCCAGGGCGTTCTTGCTTGCTGCCTGGCCTTTGCACATGACGAGGGATTGGCTTAACCCCATGACCTATGAGGCGCTTTCTACCGCGACACCGCTGGTTGGGTTCAATGTCACAGGGCAGTCCGGTTTGACCCTGACCCAAATGCTCCTTGGCCAAAGGCCCGGGTCAATTGGGGAAACCTGCATATTGGCGCTGCTGTTGGGAGGAGTCTACCTCATAGCCAGGGACGTGATAGACTACCGGATCCCAGTGGGTTACCTGGGCACTCTGGCAGTGGGTACGTGGATCTTCGGGAAGCCCGGGGCACTCTTCCAAGGGGATCCCTTGAGTGGGATACTCCTGGGCGGGGCGTTCATCGGGGCGTTTTTCATGGCAACCGATTACGTGACGTCCCCTGTAACTCCAAGGGGCAGGTTATTCATGGGAATAGGTGCCGGGCTGATCACTTTGATGATTAGGTTGTGGGGCGGCTACCCTGAAGGCGTCACCTATGCCATTTTGTTCATGAATCTCGTTACACCGTTGATTGACAGGTATGTGGTACCAAGGTATTACGGTTCCGGCCATGATGCCGTGGCGCGGAAGGCAGCCGGAGGTGAAACCAGGTGAACGAGAACAAGACATTTCTGGGTTATGATTTTGTAAAAGGATTCATAAAGGAAAACCCGACTTTCGCATTGGCTGTGGGCATGTGTCCGACCTTGGCGGTTACAACGTCCTTGGTAAACGGGTTTTGGATGGGTGTGGCCGTGATCTTTGTGCTCACCTTCTCTAACGTGTTTGTTTCTCTGTTGCGGAAGTTCATCCCTGACGAAATCCGTATCCCTGTGTTCATCATTCTCATTGCAACTCCGGTTGTGATAGTTGAACTGGTGATGAAGGCGTATTTGCCTGCGATGTACGACATCTTGGGGATCTTTGTGCCGCTTATCGTGGTTAACTGTATAATCATCCATCGCGCTGAAGCGTTTGCATACAGAAACCGGGTGCTCAATTCAGCAATGGATGCCTTGGGCTCGGGCATGGCTTTTACGTTGAACCTGATGGTGATTGGAGCCATACGGGAATTCCTGGGGACAGGCCAGATTGCCTTCGGGAGCGCCGTATTTCCCAAGGCTCCGTTGTTTGAACCTGCAGCCGTGATGCTGACGCCTCCCGGCGGGTTCATAACCCTGGGAGTCCTCATGGCTTTGCTCAATATCGCAGTGGCACGGGTGAGTAAGCGCAAGACGACCCAGTCGCAGTCAGGCTAGGGCCACCGCCGGAAGGAGTGATTGTGCATGGAAATACTGGGGATGATTTTGGCAGGCGTGCTGATCAATAATTTCGTGTTCATGCAGTATCTGGGGTTGTGCCCCTTTCTCGGGGTTTCAAAAGGCCTCGATATGGCTACAGGCATGTCAGGAGCGGTGATCTTCGTCATGACTGTGGCCTCAACGGTGACGGCTGCCCTTGAACAATTTATCCTGAAGCCTCTGGAACTGGAATACCTGAGGACAATTGCATATATCCTGGTCATCGCTTCCTTTGTGCAATTGGTGGAAATATTCATGAAGAAGACTTTGCCGGGCTTGTACCAGGCTCTGGGAATATACCTGCCGCTGATAACCACCAACTGCGCTGTGCTGGGTGCGGCCATGTTGAACGTCACCAAGTCGTACGGAATTGCATTGGGCACCCTCAACGGGTTCGCAGGAGCCGTTGGTTGGAGCTTGGCCATCATAATCTTCGCGGGGATACGGGAAAGGTGGAAGCTAATGGACATACCCGCCACTTTGGACGGCTTCCCACTGGCCTTGATTTCAACAGGCCTCATGTCCCTTGCGTTCTTGGGCTTTTCAGGTCTGTTCGGCAACCTGCTTAAGTGAGGAGGAGCATAAATGCTGAGTGCAATTGTGACCCTGGGTGCGGCGGGCCTTGTGTTCGGCGGGTTCCTGGCTTTGGCCGCCCAGAAATTCAAGGTGGAAGAAGATCCCAAAGTAGCTGAAATCCTTGAGGTGCTGCCCGGCGCCAATTGCGGTGCATGCGGTTTCCCGGGATGTGCTGGTCTGGCTTCGGCAATAGTCAAGGGCGAAGCTCCTTGCAACGCTTGCATACCGGGAGGGGACGCGGTTGCCGATAAGATTGCTTCTATCATGGGCGTAGTGTGCGAAGGGGTTGAGCCCATGGTAGCCGTGGTATGCTGTCAAGGCGATGATGACCGTGCGGAGCTTGTGGCGCAGTACCACGGAGTGATGGATTGCCATGCGGCTAACCAGCTGGGCGGTTCCAAGGGATGCCCATACGGCTGCCTTGGGCTTGGAAGTTGTGTAAGGGCGTGTCCCTTTGATGCCATGTACATGTCACCCGAGGGACTGCCTGTGGTTATCAAAGAGAAATGTACCGGATGCGGCGCTTGTGTGAGAGCGTGTCCCAGGGGTATAATTGACCTCGCGCCTTGCGACAAGCATGTACATATACTGTGCAGCTCTTACGATAAAGGGCCTCAGGTGCGGAAGTACTGCCGGGTGGGCTGCATTGCATGCCGCATCTGCGTCAGATCTTGCCCTCAAGAGGCAATATCGATGGACAGGGATACCTTGGCCAAGATCGACTATTCCATCTGCGACAATTGTGGGGTTTGTGTGGCCAAGTGCCCCATGAAAACCATCGTTGACACCAGGCTGCCGGAGGCGGAGAAGCAGGTATCCTAGAGCATACACTATTGAAAGACACATTTGTAGCTTATACCGGGCCGCGGGTTCCCTGACCGCTGCTGCGTCCCACTCTGGCGCCTAGGAGGTACGACGTGTCTAAGCAGGCTAACAGGCAGACGGCTGTTTTTTTGGAGAGTGAGCGCGCTGGGAACATACTGATTCCCATTGCGCTTATTTCTATCGCCCTGGTTGTGGCCCTAAGCGGCTGTTCGCTTCTTAGCCGCAAAGGCCAAGTCGTGGAGAAGCAAGCCTTCGACATAATGGACACATATGTAAGTGTCATGGCATACGGCGCCAAGGCCGAAGAGGCCATAGAACAGGCCATAGCCGAGATGAGGAGGCTTGACTCGCTCCTCAGTGCGTACGACCCTGATTCTGAAGTGTCGGCGATAAACCGTATGGCCGGGGAAGCCCCGGTCAAGGTTTCAGATGATACCCTGGCGGTGATACAAACAGCCTTATACTTCGCCGAGATCTCAGGCGGAGTGTTTGATCCCACTATCTTGCCTGTATCACGACTGTGGGCCGCTGCACGGGAACAGGCGCAATTACCTGCAAGGGAAGAGGTGGCAGCAGCCCTTGAGCTTGTAGATTACAGACTGGTGCAGCTTGACCCGGATGCAGGGACAGTGTTCCTTCCGGCCAAGGGAATGGGCTTGGATCTTGGTGCCATAGCCAAGGGATATGCAGTTGAAAAGATGGCGGAAATCCTTCGCGCCTCAGGAGTGGAGTCTTTCCTCATTGATGCCGGCGGAAACGTTTATGTAGGTGGCAGGAAACCCGATAATTCCCTTTGGCGTGTAGGTGTCACCGACCCGAGGAATACCGCGGATATCCTCGGTGTGATGTCCGCAGAAGATATGGCGGTTGTGAGTTCCGGCGATTACAGGAGATATTTTGTGGTGGATAACACAGTGTACCACCACATCATAGATCCCAGGACAGGGTATCCTTCTGACACCAACCGCGGAACTACCGTGTTCTCGCCGTCGTCTGCAGAGGCAGATGCTTTGTCTACCATTACGTTTATCCTCGGGCCTGATGACGGCGAAGGCATCCTTTCGCAATTTGACGGGATCGGGGTTATTTTCGTCAGGCAAGACGGAAGTGTTGTCACCAAAGGGCTTGTAGACGCTTTTGAGTTCAAATAGTATTGATTGCAGGCAGCATGAAACTGGCACATGCTTGAGCCGGTATGAATGGGGAGGAATATGGCAATGAGGAGACAATCCCGCGCCTGGGTCTGGGTAGTAGCTTTGCTTGCCGGGGCAATCGTAGGCAGCGTCATAGGTGAAGTGCTTTCAGACGTGGCGCCGATACTCTCCAGGGGGTTTTCCTTCGGGTTGAGCCCTCCTTTCCATCTGGATCTCAATGTGGTTTCCTTCACCTTTGGGTTCAACATCCGCCTCAACTTGGCAGGGGCAATCCTTATCCTGCTGCTGGTGCTGATACTTGGAAGGTGAATTGATTGAGGTTAGTGCTTGCATCCCGGTCTCCCCGGAGGAAGGCCTTGTTGGAAGCCATCGGCGTACAACCCCTGGTGGTACCTTCCAAGTTTGACGAAGGGCGTTTTGACACCGACGGGCTAAACCCCAGGGAGCTGGCCATTGCCCTTGCCAGGGGGAAAACAGCCGCAGTGGCTCGGGAATACCCGGGGGATGTGGTTTTGGGCGCCGATACCATCGTGGTGCTTGACGGCAAAGTAATCGGCAAACCCCAAAGCCCTGAGGAAGCCGGCAGTATGCTGCAAGAGCTTTCAGGAAGGACCCACCGGGTATATACAGGCATTGCCCTTTACCGGCCGGGCTCGGGAGAAATACTTACCGATGCCGACTGTACCCTTGTGACCATGCGGGAACTTGACCCCCGCGAGATCCGATGGTATGTGAGCACCGGGGAACCCATGGGAAAGGCGGGAGGCTACGGCATCCAGGGAAAGGCCGCTTTGTTTGTCGCCTCTATAAATGGGGATTATACTGGTGTAATAGGGCTTCCATTATCGAGATTTTATGAGATACTAAAAAGGGCGGGACTGTCCATCACAAGCTTTTTTGTTTAGCGTGGTTTTCGTTTAATGTATATTGAAAGGTACATAAATGTTTCGTGTTTCAGGGTTGGCTGCGGAGGGGAATATAGGAGGAGGTAGCCATAACCCTGAACCGGTTAACAATAAAAGACTGGCCTGAACACGAAAAACCCAGGGAAAGGTTGTTTAGAACGGGGGCCCAAGCTCTGTCCGATGCAGAGCTGGTAGCGATTCTGCTAGGCACGGGAACCTCCAGTGAAACAGCTCTTGATCTCGCCAAGCGGCTGATACATTGGGGTGAGGCCAACTACGGCCCGGGGCTTGGTTTCCTACAAGAAGCATCTAAACAAGAGCTCATGTCCCTTTCAGGGATTGGGATGGCGAAGGCGGCCAGGCTCAAGGCGTGCGCCGAGATTCACAGGCGGTTGCTCAAGCCCGAACAGTACATGACACCGCGGGTTACGATAACTTGCGGGCGCGATGTGTACGAACTGCTGAAGGGCGATATGGAGCGACTGGACAGGGAACAGGTTTGGGTCCTGATGCTCAATGTGAGGAACCACCTGATCCACCGGGAAGTAATATCTGTGGGGAGCCTGGACACGTCGGTGGTACATCCCAGGGAGATATTCAAGAATTGCATAAGAAGGAGCGCGGCTGCCGTGATCCTTGCCCATAACCATCCCAGCGGCGATGCGGCACCAAGCGACGACGACATAAGGATGACCAAGAGAATAATAGAAGCAGGCAAAATCGTGGGAATTACCGTGTTGGACCATGTGATAATAGGACGGGGGCAGGACATCAGCCTGAGGGAGTCTTTCGCAGGATGGTTTACTTGGTAAGTCTTTACGGTTTGAGCTAAGAGGGGAGTGGCAGAAGGTGCAGTGGCTTTTCAAGTACGTTACCAGGGACATCGCTATAGATCTGGGTACCGCTAACACTCTTGTGCATGTCAGGGGAAAAGGGATAGTGTTAGTCGAGCCCTCGGTGGTTGCCATCCATGCAGAAACCAAGGAGCTCCTGGCTGTGGGTACAGAAGCCAAGCAGATGATAGGCAGGACTCCTGGCAACATCATCGCTATCAGGCCCATGAAAGACGGAGTCATCGCAGATTTCGACGTTACCCAGATGATGATGCACCACTTCATCAGCAAGGCTTACCGGCGCGGGCTGCTGAAGCCAAGGGTTATCGTGGCCGTTCCGTCAGGCTGTACGGAAGTTGAGCGAAGGGCCGTATTGGACGCAGTGCTCAGAGCGGGTGCCAGGGAAGCCTATACCATCGAAGAGCCCATGGCTGCCGCTATCGGCGCCGGACTGCCTGTGGATGAACCTACGGGCAACATGATAGTTGACATCGGCGGCGGGACAAGCGAAGTGGCTGTGATCTCCCTGGAAGGGATTGTCGCATCCCGGTCTATCAGGGTAGGCGGTGACGAAATGGATGAAGCGGTGGTCAACTACGTGAAGCGGGCCTACAACCTGCTCATAGGTGAACGCACCGCCGAGGAAGTGAAGACCACCATAGGGTCAGCTTCCGAACTTGAGCAAGAAGAGACCATGGATATAAGAGGACGAGACCTGGTTACAGGTTTGCCCAGAACCATAACGGTTGACTCGCGGGAAATCCGCAAGGCCCTGTCCGAGCCTGTGAACGCCATCCTGGAAGCTGTCAAAGAGACCCTTGAGAACACTCCCCCTGAGCTTGCCGCGGATATCATGGACAGGGGCATAGTCATGACAGGCGGCGGCTCCATGCTTAAGGGGCTGGACAGGCTGATCAGTTCAGAAACGGGCATGCCTGTCCACACCGTGGACGAGCCGCTGTATGCAGTGGTGAGAGGAGCTGGAAAAGCTCTCGAAGAAATCGATACTCTTAGGAAAGTGCTGGCTTCTTCCAAGCGTCGTTGAAAGAGGAAGGATGACATTCTTTGAGGCGGCTGTTTCCATATAAGAAGTTGATTATCCTTGTGCTTCTTGTGGCCGCCTCAGTGTTTTTGATGAACATCACAGGGAGCTCCGGAGACACCCCTTCGCTCTGGGAGAAGATCCTATGGAAGGGGATGCAACCCTTTCTCGATGGCCTGCTGGCTGTCAAGGACAAATTCGGTGAGTACAGCGCCTTATTCCAGCAGAAGGAAGCCCTCTTGCAGGAAAACCGTGAGCTTAAGAGCAGGTTGGAATCTCTCGAATCGCTCTTGACCAGGCTAAAGGAGATTGAGAACGAGAACCGGAGGCTCAAGGAACTTCTTGGGTTCAGGGAACAGCTTGAACAGGAGTACAAGGCAGCCGATGTGATAGGGCGAAGCCCGAGCAAATGGTTTTCGACCATAACCATCTCCCTTGGCAGTGCTGACGGCGTCACCGTAGATGCCCCTGTGATTTCCAGAAAAGGGCTTGTTGGCAGGGTTATCAAGGTGGATGCCCGCAGCGCCCAGGTGCTTATGCTTACTGACCCGGAAAGCGGTGTAGGCTCACTCATATCCAGATCCAGGGACTACGGAGCGGTAGTCGGGGGAAGCGGGTCTGAGGCTCTGGTGATGCGTTTTTTCTCAAGGGATGCTGACGTGCGCGTGGGCGATGAAGTGCTTACTTCCGGCGTGGGCAGCGTGTATCCCGCAGGCTTGTTGATTGGGTACGTTACCGAGGTTTACGTCCCTCAACCAGGCCTGGTGAAGGAGTGTTACGTGAGGCCGGCCGTTGATTTTGCACATCTGGAAGAAGTGCTAGTGATGATAGAATGAACGGGAAAAGAATGAGCATTTTCATCGCATATGCATTGCTGACTCCGTTGCTGCTGCTCATCCAGTATGTTTATCTGGGAAGTGCCAAAGGATTGGACTTAGCCATGGTAATGGCGTGTTCTGCAGGTTGGCTGATTCCTTTGCCTGGGAGCTGGGTGACGGGGTTCTGCATTGGGCTTATCCAGGATGTATTTACAGGGAGGGCCCTGGGTTTCTCCGCTTTGTCGTTATCGGTGATATCCATAGTGACGTCCCAGGTCCGGGGATTCCTGAACCCCGGGATGCCTTTTGCTGACAACATTGCAGCGGTGATCTCGGCAGGGGTCGGCGACTGCGTGTCATATGCAAGCTTGCGCCTACTTAACATGGCCGTTACTTGGGAGTTTTTCGCCAGGGATGTGTTGCCTTACAGTCTAATATGGTCTTTCGCTTTGATAATACCTGTCAATCTGATGGTAAGCGGCGTTGCAGGCATTATAGCCATGGTGTGGCCGGACAAGAAGGGGAAAGGGGTAGGTATTGCCAGCCATGAACCGCGGCTATAGGAGCAGGGAAAACGCTCAGAGCAATTTGCCTGTCCGCGAACTGAAGCGGATAAGGGATTGGGTGTTGGTCCTGGTGATAGCTTGTTTCGCCGCGATAGTGGCCCAACTGTTCAACCTCCAGCTTGTCCAGGGAGAGAAATACAGGTCCCTTTCTGAAGAAAACTATCTCAGGATCACGCCCATCCCCGCTCCCAGGGGCGAGATACTTGACAGGAACGGGAAACTACTTATCACATCCAGGCCTGCTTTTACCGTGTTTTACTGGTACCTGGATGAAAAGGAAGCTGCGGCCACCTTGCCCCGCTTGGCTGAAATCCTCGGGATGGAAGCTGAGGAAGCAGAAGAGAAGGTCAGGAAATATGAAGGCAGGTACTTCGAACCTGTCCCCATCGCAAGAGATATCTCACCTGAGGTTTATACAAAGCTCGTTGAGGATGCCCCCAATCTCCCCGGCGTCTTCATAGATCCCCAGCCCATCCGATACTATCCCCAGGGTGACCTTCTCAGCACCACACTGGGGTATGTGGGTGAAATCACCCAAGCGCAACTGGATGACCCCGATTGGAAGGATTACAAGATGGGAAGCATCGTGGGCCAGCAAGGCTTGGAGCTGTATTACGAGACCGTTCTCAGGGGGAAAAGCGGTGGATACCAGGTTGAGGTGGATTACAGGGGAAGGCCTACAGGCAATGCGGGTCCCGGGATTGACCCCGAACCCGGCAAGTCTATCCAGCTTGAGATCGATCTGGAACTCCAGACGGCCGTAGAGCGCGCTTTGAGAAGCGCCTTGGAAGACAACCCCCAGGCCAAGGGAGCCTCAGCAGTGGTGCTGGACGTAAAGACAGGCGGAGTCCTGTCCATCGCTTCAGTGCCCGGGTTCGATCCAAACGTTTTGATCTCAGGGATAAGCTACAAGGACTTAAGCGAAAAGATCAGTTCAGGGGAATGGAGGTTTGCAAATCTGGCTACCACCGGATTATACCCTCCCGGTTCAGCTTTTAAGATAGTTACGGCTGTAGCGGCGCTTGCCGAGGGCAAGACAGACCGGGCTGAAGAGTTTTTCGACCCGGGCTATCATCCTTCCGCTCCCACTTTGGTGTGTCACAGGCGGGGAGGCCACGGCTATGTCAACATGGAAGAAGCCTTGGAAGTTTCGTGCAACACGTATTTCTACGAGATGGGCCGGCGGCTTGGGGTAGACGTCCTTGGAGAGTACTGTCGTGCCTTGGGGTTGGGCATGAAGACGGGAATAGACTTGGGTGGTGAAAACTACGGCACCGTTCCCAGTACCGAATGGAAAGCCAAGGCATACGGCGAAGGCCGGGTGGCCCAGCCTGAATTCTTGTTTTCCGAGCACATGATGGTGGCCATGGGCCAAACCTTTCACCTGTACACTCCAATCCAGATGGCTTCGGTGGCCCAGGCGATCGCCAACGGAGGAGTAAGGATGAAGCCCAGACTGGCGTCTAGAATCCTGGATTCTGACGGCAATGTGGTCCAAGAATTCTTGCCTGAAGTATCCGGTGAACTTGTGGTGGATCCGGAAGTTTTTGATGTTGTTAAGTCGGGGATGCTCAGAGTGACAACTGAGCCCGGAGGAACCGCATATTGGACATTCTATGATTGTCCCATAGAAGTGTGTGGCAAAACAGGAACTGCCCAGAACCCCCTTGGGGATGACCACTCGTGGTTTGTGGGATTCGGGCCTTACGAGGACCCGGAGATTGCCTTGGCAGTGGTTGTGGACCAAGGAGGTTCGGGCTCTGCTGTGGCGGCCCCTGTGGCCAGACAGATATTCGATGCGTTCTTGGCGATTACACAGCCCCAAGAGGCGGAGGAGGCAAGGGCGGACTAACCGTGGGGAGGAGCACCGAAGATGGCTCGGAAACAAGATGTGATTTTCAGAGGCAGCAAAGAAGGCCTCCATCTGATATTCAATGACCAGCAAGATTACGACGTGCTGAAAGACAAGCTAAAAGCCCACCTGCAGAGGGCCGAAATGTTCTTCCAAGGTGCCGATGTGGTGCTGGATATAGGGAATCTTGATTTCTCCATCGATCAGATTTTGGAGATCCAGAACATACTTGCGTTTCCTCATGGGCTACGGCTGAGGAAGGTGATCCGCGGCGGCAGGGAGCCCAGGCCGGTAGCGAAAACTGTCAAAAGGCAGAGGACATCGGAACCGGAAAAGCGAAACATAGATCAAAGGCAGCATGTTGTCGAAAACAGGGCCTCGATGCTGAAACGGGCAGATACCTACTTGCACAAGGGAACCTTGAGATCCGGGCAGCGCATTACATACGAGGGAAACGTGGTGATAGTGGGAGATGTCAACCCCGGAGCTGAAATAAGGGCCGGTGGGGACATAATCGTAATGGGTACTCTCAGGGGGCTTGCCCACGCAGGTGTAGGAGGCGCCACAGACGTGTCCATCGTTGCCTTCAAGCTGGAGCCTACCCAAATCAGGATCGGAGATGTGATCGGGCGGCCTCCCGAAGGTGATTCGGGCGCTCCAAGGGAACCGGAGGTTGCGAGGCTGAAAGACGGCGTGATTTTGGTTGAACCGCTGGATGTAAGTCGTTGGGAGGGAGAACGGTGAGTGAAGCAATAGTAATAACATCTGGAAAGGGTGGGGTCGGGAAGACCACAGCCTGCGCTAATCTGGGAGTGGCCCTTGCATCCCTGGGACACAAAGTGGTCCTTGTGGATGCAGACATAGGACTCAGAAACCTGGACGTGGTAATGGGCCTTGAAAACCGGATAGTGTACGATCTCGTGGATGTAGTCGAAGGGTTCTGCAGGCTCAGGCAAGCTCTCATAAAGGATAAGCGTCTCGACGGGCTTTTCCTGCTGCCGGCAGCCCAGACCAAGGACAAGACGTCTGTAACTCCCGACCAGATGAAGCAACTGGTAGAACAGTTGAAGGAAGAATATGATTACATACTGGTTGACTGCCCGGCAGGTATTGAGCAGGGCTTCAAGAACGCAATTGCAGGTGCCGACAGAGCCCTCATAGTAACAACCCCTGAAGTGGCAGCAGTCCGCGATGCAGACAGGATAATCGGGCTCCTTGAATCCTCGGGGTTTGATGATCCCGGATTGATAGTGAACAGGATTAGGCCTAAAATGGTGGCTAAAGGGGACATGATGGACATACCTGACATCATAGACATCCTGGCCATCCGGCTCATGGGTGTCGTACCCGATGATGAGTACATAGTCGTCTCCACCAACCGCGGGGAGCCTGCGGCGTTGGCCGCCAATAAGTCAAAGGCCGGGCAAGCTTTCATGAACATTGCGCGCCGCATCTTGGGAGAAGAAGTGCCTTTCCTGGATCTTAACGAACAAGAAACGTTTTGGGAAAAACTGCTTAGGTTGATCAAGACAGGGTAAGGGGGTATAGGCTTGTTTGGATGGTTTAGCAGGAAACAACAGTCTAAGAACGTAGCCAGGGACAGGCTGAAACTCGTGCTTATGCAAGACAGAATGGCCCTTGCCCCCCATACAATGGAAGAGATGAAAGACGCCGTGATAATGGCGATTTCCAGGTTTGTTGAGATAGATGAAGAGGGACTCGAGTTCGAGTGGAAAGGCAATGAAAGAAACAAGGCCCTGGTCGCCAACATACCTGTAAGGTCTGTACGAAGGAGGGCAAAAGCCATCGATTGAACTGCCCAACATCAGGATTGAGAGCAGGGCGGTACGGCGCATAGACTTCTGGCTGCTAGGCGCGGTGCTGTTCCTTAACATTCTGTCACTTCCGCTCATAGACAGCGCCACCCATTCAGCTGACGGACACTATTATCTGAAGAGGCAGCTCCTATTGATAGTGGCGTCTTTGCTGATTATGGGCATAGCCACATTCATTGACTACCGCGATCTGGTGTGGCTGTCCCCCTGGATACTGGGGCTGAACGTGTTGCTACTGGTAGCGGTGTTGTTTGTGGGCAGGACTGCAGGCGGGTCCACACGGTGGATTTCCCTTGGGTTTTTCGACTTGCAGCCTTCGGAGTTGTTCAAGCTTACGGCCATTTTGTTTGCCGCCAGGATACTGTGTTCCCTGGACCATCCTCTTGAGTCTATCTGGCAGGTGATTGCCTTTTACTCCTGGTTGGCGGTTCCCGCCATCCTCATCCTCAAGCAACCCGACCTCGGCACCACTTTGGTGATAGTTGCTACAGTCACAGGGGTACTGTATTTTTCGGGAACCCCGGGTAAGGTTATCTTCATCCTTTTTCTCGCAGGGGTGCTCTTAGTTGGGGTTCTGTTGTGGCTTTATCTTTACGTAGGCGTGCCTTTGCCCATTGAGGAGCACTGGGTGGACCGGCTTGTCACCGGGTTTAGCCCGGAAAAGGATCCCCTGGGCAAGGGTTATCAGGTACTGCAATCGAAAATAGCCATAGGTTCCGGCACACTGTGGGGCAAAGGCCTGGGCAAGGGCACCCAGAACCGGTTGGACTTCATCCCCCATCAGGAAACGGACTTCATTTTTTCAGTTGTAGGCGAGGAACTTGGGTTTGTGCGCACAACCCTAGTGCTCGGCGTGTATGTGCTTATCCTGTGCCGATGCCTCATAGCCGCGGTCAACTCAGCTGACCGGGAAGGCACGTTGATTGCCGGCGGGGTTCTGAGCATGCTTTTGTTCCAGAGCATGGTGAATATAGGGATGACCATGGGTATCATGCCCGTCACCGGTATCCCTCTTCCGTTTTTGAGCTACGGGGGCACCGCCTCCATGGTAAATTCCTTTGCAATCGGGCTTGTGCTCAATGTAGGCTGGAAGCGGCACAAGATATTATTCTGAAGGATTTGGGGGAAGTCCGGTGAAGGAGATAGGGACAGTCATCTCGGTCAAAGAGCGTTCGGTGATAGTGAACGTGAAACGGAAAGATGCCTGCAGCAGCTGTGGGCGCTGCGGCGGGCACTTGTCCCTCGCCGGAGATTCCATGATCGTGGAGGCCCTCAAGACCGGTGACCCGAAGCCGGGGGATCAGGTCATATTGGAACTCCCTGACGTTGATTTCCTGAGGCTTTCGTTCCTCGTGTATATGCTACCCCTGTTGTGTTTGGGCCTGGGATATGCAGGCGGATGGTTCCTCGGCAGCCTTCTGGGCAACCCTTCACTGTGGGCGGGGGTGTTCGCTGCCGGAGCATTGGTGGGTTGTTTTGCATGGCTCAGAAGTTACGATGCTTCCTCCAGAAAGTCGGGGAAATATATGCCCCTCGCCAAGCCTCTAGATGACTGACTGTTCTGTGGCAAGACGGGTGCTGGGCTTGACTTTGGGCATATAGCCTTCTTCTGACAGGGCTGCAACCAAGTCTTGATAAGACTCTCTGTCCACCACGATATAACACGGGCCCACTTGCTTCTTGAGGAAAGGCTTGATCTTAGGTGACAGCATGAGTTCGTGGGCAAGTTCCTCCGAGTCACATTTCAACAGGATCACATCCTCGAATTCTATGCGGCCGTAGGACATCCCCCACTGTGAAATTGAATAACTCACGTTCTGAGGCAGGGGGATCCTGGAGTGATCCTGGAGGAACTTCTCGATGGTCTCAGGGGTATACCCATGGAGCATCGCACGGTATACCGAGTCCTTGGAGAGCTTGTACACCAGCATCTGGTCGACCTTTATTATCTCAGCAAAGGCGTCAATGGACCACAGTATCCTGGGTTCAATGGTACACGGAACCAGCGCTTCGAAGTTAGGCTGGACGTAGATGTCAGTGTCAAACTTCTCTTCAGGCCATGGTGTCAGTCCGAACAGCGCCCTTCCTATGGGGGTTACCTTGATGAGGGTGTCGTTTCTCGATTCGCAAACTTCCAGGGCACCCAGGTATTCCAACATGTCTACAAGGTTTTTTTCAACCCTGAGGTTCAGCCCGTGGGATGAATGGCTGGTTGACAGGGCGTTCATTTCCTCCAGCAGGCCTGATACGGACAAGACGGTGTCCTCAGGGGATTTTTCAATCAGCCACAAAAGCGTCTGGAGGTCGGAATCCTGCTCAATAAAGGTTTGTTTCCAGTAATCATAAAGGGTTTGTCGCCACTGTGAGTACGGGGTTTCCAGCCACTTGTTTGCTTCAGAGCCCAACCTCAGGGAGCTGTTTCGTTCTTCGCACAAGCTGTGGGATTTTGCGAAAAACAGCAGGAAGGCAAGGCGTGGCGGATACCTTACAGGGAAAAACGATTCTTCAAGGTTCTTCTCGTCCTCTTCAATGATAGTAACCAGGTCATCCTGGCATTTCTTGAACATGGAGCCTGCCTGGGTAACCCGCACTTCATTCTTCCTCATGTATGACAAAAGCAGACATACATGCCTCAGGGGGGCCGCGAAGTCGAAGCGATAGCGCGGGGAGAAATGGGCCGGGTCAATGCTGACCCTTTGATAAATCGCCGAGAGGAAGAAGTCCGAAAGCACCTGCCGCAAATCAACCGGCACGAAGTACACTTGCCGGTATCCTTCTCTCCTTGTAAACACCAGGCCCCTGGCGATCAAGCCTTCTATCACTTTAAACCCGTTCCTGCGCCACTTGCGGGAGAGCTGGTTAAGCTTCTGGTGGCACTGCTCAACGATTACGCCGCTTCCTCCGCCTGCAACGGTGATCATCCGCAATGCCAGGATTTCTTCTTCATTGAGGCCGTTCATGGCAACCAGCACATTGGCAGGGATCAGGAGATGACTTGAGACAAGCTCGGCCAGCTCTTGGGAGTAATTCCCATCCTGGCAGTCGGGCACAGGGATGCCGTAGAAGTACGCTATGGAATTGAGGCGCTCAACGGGAAGTGCAACAAGAGCGTCTATGAGCTTCATCTCTGGTTTCTCCTTTTCCAGTGATCAAGAAACACTTGGCTTTCCCAAATGGTATACTTATATCCTTGTTCGGTCAAAAACAACTGCCGTTTTTGGGAAAATTCTTGATCTTTGGTGTTACGCGTAACCAAAGTGTAGAACGTTGCACTTTCGCCTTGAGGTTTGGGGCGGAGGATTCTGCCAAGGCGCTGTGCTTCTTCCTGGCGGGAACCGAAGGTGCCTGATACCTGTATGGCCACGCTTGCATCGGGAAGGTCTACGGCGAAATTGGCCACTTTGGACACAACGAGCACTTTGATTTCGCCGGCCCTGAATTTTTCGTAAAGCTCTTCCCTGGTGTTGTTGGGGGTTTGGCCGTAAATCATGGGGGCGTCCAGCATGTTAGCGATGTGTTCCAGCTGATCGATATATTGTCCCAACACCAATATCTGATCTCCAGAGTGCCGCTTTACGATCTCTTCCACCAAGGGTAATTTCTCAGGGTTAGTTGCTGCTATCCTGTACTTGTCCCTCTCTCCGGCGACATGGTATTCAAGCCGCTTGTCCTGGGGAAAGTCCACCCTGATCTCATGGCAGTGGGCTGCTGCGATCCAGTTCTGGGCCTCAAGTTCTTTCCACGGCTTGTCGAACTTCTTGGGGCCGATCAGGCTGAACACGTCGTCTTCCCGACCGTCTTCCCGAACCAGGGTGGCTGTAAGCCCTAACCTTCTCCTGGCCTGCAGGTCTGCGGTAATTCTAAACACAGGCGCAGGCAAGAGGTGCACTTCGTCATAGATTATAAGGCCCCAGTTGCGCCTGTTGAACAAGTCGAAATGGGGATAGATCTCCTCGGAAGTGCCCCGCTTCCTGTAAGTGAGGATCTGGTATGTTGTGACGGTTACCGGGCCCACTTCCTTCTTGTCCCCGCTGTATTCCTTGACCACATCTTCAGTCAGGTTGGTCTTGTCGAGGAGTTCGTTTATCCACTGCCTCAGGGCCACCACGTTGGTTGTGAGGATTAGGGTTTGTGTGCCTACAAGTTCCATGACACCCATGCCTACGATGGTCTTGCCGGCCCCGCACGGCAGCACGATCACGCCGCTGCCGCCCCGTACGCTGCCTCCCGCCCAAAACGCATCCCTTGCGTCTTTTTGATAGGGCCTGAGGCTGAAAGGCAAACCTTCCTTTGTGACGACGGCAAGCGATATGTCCAGGGGATCCCCTTCAACGTAACCTGCCAGGTCTTCGCAAGGGTAGCCCATCTTGATAAGGGTCTGCTTCACCAATCCCCGTGAATACGGCTTTATTATCAAGGAGTCTTCTCCGGCGGTCCCCTCGATGTGGGGCTGCATCTTGTCCGACCGCTTTATCTCTTCCAGGATGAACGGGTCTGAGCAGGTCAGAATCAGGTTCCCGTCTTCATGGGTAAGCTTGGCGATGCCGAATTTGCCCATGGTGTCCTTGATGTGGACTATGATGTTTTCGGGCAAGGGGAATCTGGAGTAACTGCTGAGCCCGTCTATCACTTCCTCGGGTGTAAACCCGCAGGAAGCGGCGTTCCATAATGACAGCACTGACAGCCTGTAGGTATGGATGTATTCGGGGCTCTTGACCAGATCGGCGAACCGCATTATGACATCGCGGGCCTCTTCGTAATCCGGGTTGTTAACCTCCAGCAATATTGTGCCGTCGCTCAATACAGTAGCGGGCAAATTCCTCGACAAAAGCATGTGCCTCCTGAACCCTTAGTAGTACCTGTAAAATAGGCAAAAACCCAGAGATCTTTATTCTACGTCATAAGCCCGAGTTCCTTCAACAGCGGGTCTTCAACCTTTTGCCCGGCAGTGAGCATATCCGTTATAATCTAGATGTTCAATCATTCCCGATGGCGGTGTATGGATTTTGGCAAAGACGAAACCGGCAACACAGTCGCATTTGGACGAAATCCTTAAAGGCCTCAATGAACCACAGAGGCAAGCGGCGACCCACATGGAGGGCCCGCTCCTCATCCTCGCCGGTGCAGGCAGCGGCAAGACTACGGTGCTTACCAGGCGTGTGGCGTATCTGATTTCCCAAGGGGTTGAACCGCGATCGATTTTGGCCATCACCTTCACCAACAAGGCGGCCAATGAGCTCAAGAACCGCATCAGGGCGCTCCTGGGGGATAGGGCCGAAGGGGTTTGGGCTATGACTTTCCACGCTGCGTGCCTGAGGATTCTCCGCGCCGAGTACCAGGGGCTGGGTAGGAACCCACGGTTTTCGATAATGGATGCCCAGGACCAGTTGAGGATAATGCGCCAAGTGCTGAAAGAGCTGAACCTGTCTGAGAAGCAGTATAGCCCTTCGATGATGTTAAGGATCATATCGAGCGCCAAAGACAAGCTGTGGGACCCCGGGGTGCTTGCCAGGAACGCCGGTTCGTTTTTCGAGACCAAGGCAGCCCAGGCATATGAACTGTACCAGAAAAAGCTTTCAGAGCTCAACGGCATGGATTTTGACGATCTGATTATGCAAACCGTCTTGTTGCTCAAGGACAACAAGCACATACGGGAGAAGTATCAGAACAAGTTCAGATACATACTGGTAGACGAGTACCAGGACACCAACAGGGCCCAGTATGAGCTCACCAAGCTCCTGGCTGCTTCCCATAAGAACCTAGCCGTTGTGGGCGATGACGACCAGAGCATATACAACTTCCGGGGAGCTGACCTCAGGAACATCCTGGAGTTTGAGAAGGATTACCCGTCGTGCAAAGTGATCAAGCTGGAACAGAACTACCGTTCCACCCAGATAATCCTGGACGGGGCCTACCACGTTGTGTCCAACAACTACTTCAGGAAAGACAAGCGATTGTGGACTGCCAAGAAGGGCGGGGCACCAATCCATGTGGTAATCAGACGGGATGGGAATGAGGAAGCTCAGTTTGTGGCAGATGAGATACTGAAGCTGTCTGCCACCAGGCCCCTCGAGTCCATTGCGGTGCTGTACAGGACACACGCCCAATCCAGGAACTTCGAGGATGCATTTGTGCGCGCAGGCATCCCTTACACCATCGTAGGCGGCCTCAAGTTTTACGAAAGGAAAGAGATCAAGGATGCTCTGGCATATCTCAGGTTGATAGCTTATCCCAAGGATTACATCTCC
Organism: Candidatus Fermentithermobacillaceae bacterium; assembly: GCA_012512325.1. Taxonomy (GTDB): domain Bacteria; phylum Bacillota; class Sulfobacillia; order Fermentithermobacillales; family Fermentithermobacillaceae; genus DTU015. Next base: position 36,264 of record JAAZEL010000029.1, read on the forward strand.
CTGGAAAGGATAATCAGCGAGCCACCCAGGGGACTCGGTCCGGCCAGTGTACGCAGGATAGTTCAATATGCTGAGCAAAAGGGTTTGAGCATCATCGATGCTTTGTGCAAGGCCTCGGAAATTCCCAGGTTGACCGGGCCGCAGAAGACTGCGGCGGAGGAGCTGGGGCTTGTGCTGAAAGACGTGTCAGACGCAGAAAACCTACCAACCCATGAGATTATGGCCCATATACTTGAGAGTACAGGGTACACGCGCCAGCTGATGAGCATTGATACCCCCGAAAATGAGGCCAGGCTGGAAAACTTGGAGGAACTCCTGGTCTCAATGAGGCTGTCTGCGTCCAGGGGTGAAACCCTATACGATTATCTGGAGAACCAGGCGCTTGCCAGCGATCAAGATATGTATGACGAGAACAAGGATGCGTGTGTCATGATGTCCCTCCATGCAGCCAAAGGGCTTGAGTTCGATGTGGTCTTCATGGTTGGAATGGAGGAGGGGCTCCTTCCCCACGCCAGGTCCATGGGTGACGACAAGGGGATCGAAGAAGAGCGCCGCTTGTGTTACGTGGGTATGACCAGGGCAAAGGAACTTCTGTACTTCACCCTGGCCGCTTACAGGGATTCATACTACGACACATACCTCACGGGGATTTCCAGGTTCATCAAGGAGATCCCCCAGCATCTTCTGGAGTATGAGGTCTTCGATTGGGATGATCTTTAGAAGGGGGTAGACCGGGCGGTATGGGCGATGCCGTATCCAGGGACAAAGGTGCCAAACACAAGGCCGCCGAGGAAATCGCCGAGCTCAGGCGGCAGATAGCGGAACATGATTACCGCTATTACGTCCTTGATGACCCTGTCATGAGCGATGCGGAGTACGACAAGTTGTTCAGGAGGCTTCAGCAACTTGAAGCGGAATTTCCCGAACTGGTAACTCCTGATTCTCCTACCCAGCGCGTTGGCGGACAAGTGTCTTCGGCGTTTAGGTCCGTGCCCCACACCAGGCCCGTGCTCAGCCTTGCGAACGCTTTTTCAGACCAGGAGCTCCGGGCTTTCGACAGGAGAGCCAGGGAGATTTCAGGGGCAGCGGAACTTGATTACGTGGTTGAACCCAAGATAGACGGGCTATCAATCATCCTCAGGTACGAAAACGGGAGGCTTGCCCTTGGCCTCACCAGGGGGGACGGCTTGTCCGGTGAAGATGTTACCTCTAACGTGAGGACCATAGGGTCAGTGCCCTTGGTGCTTCGGGATACCCCGGAGGGGGCACCTGAGTACCTTGAGGTGCGCGGGGAAGTGTTCTTACCCAAAGAGGATTTCAAGCAGCTTAACGAGGAGAGGGAACAAAACGGGTTGCCCCTGTTTGCCAATCCCAGGAATGCCGCAGCCGGGTCCCTGAGACAGATGGACCCCAAAGTGACTGCCTCGAGGCCCTTGCGGGCTTTGTTCTATGAAATCAGGGATATCCGGGGGGCTCTCCCAGTGCCCGATGACGAGACAGCTTGCCTTGAGCTTCTCAAGACCTTGGGGTTTCCTGTGCCGGTTTACCACCACTGCAAGTCTATAGGCGAGGTCATAGATACGATTTCCAGCTGGCAAGAAAGCAGGCATACCCTGCCCTACGACATTGACGGCATGGTGGTCAAAGTGCAGAAGCTGGGCATAGCCAGGGCACTTGGAGCCACAGGCCATTCTCCCAGGTCGCAGATAGCGTTCAAATTTCCTTCCGAACAGGTGGAAACCAAGGTCAAGGACATCATAGTCCAGGTAGGGCGGACCGGAGTGCTTACCCCTATCGCCATGCTGGAGCCTGTTGTCGTCTCAGGCTCGGTGGTTTCCAGGGCTTCGTTGCACAATGAAGACCTGGTCAGGGAGAAAGATATACGCATAGGCGATACCGTGATTCTGCAAAAGGCAGGGGACATAATACCCGAGGTAGTAGCCGTACTGCCTGAGAGGCGGACGGGAGAGGAACGGGAGTTTGCCATGCCTGACGGGTGCCCGTCGTGTGGCTCTCCCGTGGTAAGGCTGCCGGACGAAGTTGCCCACAGGTGCGTGAATATTTCATGCCCTGCCCAGATAAAGGAAAGGCTGATTCATTTCTGTTCCAGGGATGCCATGGATATGAGAGGACTCGGGCCTGCGATCATAGAATCGCTTCTCCAATCAGGACTGATCAAGGACGCGGGCGATATATACAGCCTCCGACAGGAAGACATAGCCAAGTTGCCCGGGATGGGGGCGAAGTCCGCTCGGAACCTGATCCGGAGCATAGAGGTGTCCAAGTCCAGGCCTCTCCACAAGCTCCTCTATGCCTTTGGCATAAGGCATGTCGGGGTGCGGACGGCAGAGCTCATAAGCAGGCATCTTCAGAGCCTGGATGAGATTAGGGATGCTACCGAGGAAGGCTTGATGGCCATCGAAGAAGTAGGCCCTGAGACCGCCAAGGCGGTGGTGATGTTCTTCAGACAGGATTCTGTAAAACAGATGATAGATAAGCTCAGGAAAGCGGGGGTTGAAGCAGCTCTGGGGGTCCAAACTTATGAGGATCAAGCGGGGCCCTTGTCCGGCAAGACCCTTGTGCTCACAGGAACCTTGAGCGGCATGACCCGTCATGAAGCTACGGAGCACATAGAACGCTTGGGTGGGAAAGTGTCTTCTTCGGTTTCCCGCAACACCTTTGCGCTTGTAGTTGGGAGTTCTCCCGGTTCCAAGCTGGATAGAGCCAGGGAACTGGGAGTGCGCATACTCACAGAGGAAGAATTTCTCGATTTGGTCCATGGAAGGAGTTCTGTAGATGAGGATTGACGTCAGACGGATTGCCCAGATTGCAAGGATAGACTTGGACCCGCAAGACGAAGAGGCCATGGCCCGGGAACTCGAGCTTATCCTGGCACGTATGGACAAATTGCTCGAGCTTGACGTGGAGGGTGTGCCTCCCACCTTTGCTTTGGGTGAAGGTACCTTGGAGCCGGCTGAGGACCTGCCCCATGAGAGCCTCTGCCGGGAATTGGTAATGGAATGCGCACCTTCAGTCCACGACGGCTACTTCAAAGTGCCGAGGGAATCCCAAGGCGTTTAGGCAGAAGAGGTGTGTGGCAATGGAATTATGGGATATGCCCGTGAAAGACATTTTGGAACACATATCGTCAGGTGAAATCTCCGCAACTGAGGTGTTAGAACACTACCTACATGCAATAAGGGAGAAGGACTCCCAAGTTAATGCGCTCATCGAGGTCTTGGAACCCATGGCGCGCATGGATGCATCCAGGGTAGACGCGCTGCTCAGGGAAGGCCAGTCCCCAGGGGCTTTGGCTGGATTACCCGTGGCCGTCAAAGACAACATCTGCGTCAAAGGCGCAGGCTGCACCAGCGGGTCCAAGATCATGGAGAACTGGGTTTCCCCTTATGACGCTACGGCCATAAAGAGGCTGCGGGACCGGGGTGCGATCATCATCGGTAAGACCAACATGGACGAATTTGCCATGGGTTCTTCCACTGAGACTTCGGCTTTCGGAATTACGAAAAACCCGTGGGATTTGACCCGGGTTCCGGGCGGTTCAAGCGGCGGGTCCGCGGCAGCGGTTGCTTCCGGGATGGCCCCTTTGGCTTTGGGGACCGATACGGGAGGTTCCATAAGGCAGCCTGCAAGCTTCAACGGGATTTGCGGGCTGAAACCTACTTACGGATTGGTATCCAGGTATGGCGTCACTGCGTACGCTTCCTCTCTGGATACGGTGGGGCCTTTCGGAGAGACTGTATGGGACTGCGCCCTGCTTCTGGAGGCCATCGCCGGGCACGATCCCATGGATGCCACCTGTGCCTTGAGAGAAGCTGTGGCATACACTAAACGCTTGGACGGCAGTGTGGAGGGCCTCCGGGTGGGAGTACCCAGGGAATTGCTCCACGGCGTGGCTGCCCCGGTTAAGGCTCAGTTCCACAACACCCTCAGCGCTATGGAAAACATGGGTATGATCGTGGAGGAAACCGGCTTGCCCTCGCTGGCCTATGGGGTTGAAGCTTACTACGCGATTGCATCTGCTGAAGCTTCGTCTAACCTGGCCAGATTTGACGGGGTAAGGTTTGGCCGCAGAGCTGCCGCAGACACGTTGGATGAGATGTACACCCGGTCGCGAGGCGAGGGGCTTGGCAGGGAAGTCATCAAGCGGATACTCCTTGGCACTTTCGTGCTGGAGCCGGGCAACAAGGACAGGTATTTCATGCAGGCGGCTCGGGTCAGGACCCTTATCAAGCGTGAATTTGAAAAGGCGTTTGAAAATTTCGACCTGATCGTTTCACCTGCTTCCCCCGATGTTGCCTTCAAGATAGGGGACAGGATTCGGGATCCCCTGACCATGTACCTTGCTGATCTGATTACGATCCCCGTCAACATGGCAGGTGTGTGTGCCCTTTCCATGCCCATGGGATTTGTGGATTGTGGCGGTTCTACCCTTCCGTGCGGATTACAGATAATCGGCAAGCCCTTTGACGAGCCCACCGTGCTCAGGGCAGGCCATTGCTTGGAGCAAGAAATCGGGGCAGGGATCCGTGAAGAGATGCGCAATATGCGGCGTAAGCTGGGCCCTGTCAGGGAGTGTGAGTTGGTTGACTAATCAATATGAGATGATGATTGGGCTGGAAGTCCACGTAGAGCTGGCAACAGATACCAAGATGTTCTGCCGGTGTTCATCCAGGTTCGGCGACCCGCCCAATACAAACATATGCCCTGTGTGCCTTGGGATGCCTGGGGCTTTGCCTCAAGCTAACGTGGAAGCGGTGAGGCTGGCTGCCAGGGCTGCCATGGCGCTTAACTGCTCTATCAATCCTGTGAGCAAGTTTGACCGCAAGAATTACTTCTATCCTGATTTGCCCAAGGGGTACCAGATTACCCAGTTCTTCGAGCCGATTGCTCAAAACGGGTATATCGTGATAGACGACCCCCGCAAGAAGATACGGATAAATAGGGTTCATATCGAAGAAGATGCGGGCAAGTCGGTCCACGCCGGGGACGAGATCATAACCGCCGAGTATTCGCTGGTAGACTGCAACAGGGCAGGGGTCCCCCTCATTGAGATTGTGTCCGAGCCGGACATGTCGTCTCCTGAAGAAGCCAGACAATATCTTGAGAAACTCCAGAGGATACTCAAGTTTGCCCGTGTGTCCGACGTCAAAATGGAAGAAGGTTCCATGCGGGTTGACTGCAATATATCCGTGAAGAGAAAGGGCAGTCAGGAGCCCGGACGGCCAGTGGAGATGAAGAACCTGAGTTCCTTCAGGGCGGTGGTAAGGGCCCTGGCGTATGAATTCGAGCGGCAAGTTAAGGTGCTGGAGGCCGGAGGGGAGATCGTCAGGGAAACTAGGCATTGGGATGAAACTGAACAGGTTACCAAGGTGCTGCGCACCAAGGAATCAAGCGACGATTACCGGTACTTCCCCGATCCCGATCTGCCCATGCTTGAGCTGAGCCAGGATTTCATTGAGCGGGTAAGACGGGAAATGCCGAAACTCCCCGATGAGCTTGTGGCCTATTACGTAGATGTACTTGGCCTTCCCGAATACGATGCGCAGGTACTTACCGCTGATCCTTCCCTGGCTGGATTCTTCGACGCATGCGCGTCCCTCGGGGCCGATCCCAAGACCGCCTCCAACTGGATCATGGTAGAACTCCTGGGGTACATGAAGGCGCAGAACATTCCATATGAAAGCATACCTCTGTGTCCTGAATACCTTGTATCAATGCTCGAACTTATTAACGAGGGCGTAATCAGCGGCAAGATAGCCAAAGATGTGCTGGTTATTATGATTGAGACCGGGCAGGATCCGCGTACAATAGTTAAAGAGCGCGGCTTGGAACAGATCTCGGATGACGAA
>JAAZEL010000030.1 GCA_012512325.1 Candidatus Fermentithermobacillaceae bacterium
CGCGGCGACGTGGTCGTCCTGCGTTACCCTCTTGATCCTTCAAGGGACTACATCAAGAGGATAGTGGCTGTAGAGGGCGATACCGTGGAGCTGAGACTGGGCAGGCTCTATGTTAACGGTATCTTGCAGGAGGAGCCGTATGTGCGGTATCCGGGGCTGTACAATATGGACAGCCTGGTAGTGCCCGAGAATACGGTGTTTGTAATGGGCGATCACAGGACCGACAGCGAAGATTCAAGGTTTTTCGGGCCTGTTGACGTGAGCCTCTTGAAAGGAAAGGCGATTGTGGTCATATGGCCGCCAAAAGCCATAGGCGCGATAAAATAGGTCCCAGAGGGATGAAGTGGCATCCAGGACTGCCAAGCCCAAAGACTTTGGACATGGTGGACCTGTTCCTTTTCCTTCTGGACTCACGGATACCGGATACCTCCCTTCATATTGCCGAGCCGCATCTTTCGAAAACCAACAGGGTGTATGTGCTGACCAAGATGGATCTCGCAGATCCCGAGGTCACCTCTGAGTGGCTGGAGAAGCTCAGGCGAGAGGGCCTGCCCGCCTTTGAAGTCCAAAGCAATACAGGCCGAGGGGTGGATGCCCTCACAGCCTATCTTGAGAGAGAGCAGGCCAGGCTCAGCGCCAAGGCTCATTCCGAAGTAGTCGCGAGGCCTCTGAGGATAATGCTGTTCGGGCTGCCCAACGTAGGCAAGTCTTCTTTGGCAAACAGGCTTCTGGGGACTTCCAAGGCGGCTTTCGGAGCCAGGCCCGGACTCACCAGGGGGAGCCACTGGCTCCGGCGCGGGCTGCTTGAAATTCTCGATACCCCAGGTGTGATCGACACTTCCCAAGCCAAAGGCGAAGTGCTTTACAAGCTGGCCGCCACATGGGCGGTCGGGGAAAACCGGTATGACGCGGAAGAAGTAGCCTTTTGGCTGGCCAAAGAGGTGTTTGAGACACCAGACCCCATATCCCGCATCACTGAATTCGGGAAGAGCCGGGGCCTGTTAGGGCCCGGCGGGGTGGTTGATTTCAGCCGGGCAAGCAAGGCCTTCATCCAGTATTTCCGTGAGGGCAAGCTGGGCAGGGTATCCATTGAAAAACCCGAAATGCAGTGATTGCCTGAAGAGAGTGGCTATCACACCATGGACTCATCCCCTCCCTTGACGGATTAGACCGCACAATGAGGGTTTTGCCCAAAAGGATAACGAGCATACTAAGTTCAATGTCGAAGATCGCCCCGGCTGCCGGGGCGCCCTAAGCCATGGCCGGGACCTTGAGCACACGGGCACCGGTGGGGTGTGGGGACTTGGAGTGATAACCCGTTGAGGGAGCCCTTGAGGTTTTCGTTGAGACATTGGTGGAATTACGTACTGTTATTCATCCTGATATCCGGAGTGCTCCTATGGAGGTTTGCCCGGTTGGACGGCCGCCTGGTTTTCGCGGCCCTTGTGATCTGGTTGGTCGCAGGCAGGATTTTTGTGCCGTGGATCATCCACGAGCACGTAGGCTTCTTCAACAGGTGGGTGTTCAATGACTACCGGAAAGCCAACCAGAGGTACAGGCAGGCCGTTAACAGCGGCAGGGCTACCGGCTGCGCTTACTGCGCCCTGGGAAGCCTGGCCTATGCAGAAGGGGATACCCATGAAGCTGCCAGGCTGCTTGAAGAGGCGGCGGCCAGGATGCCAGGGGATGTCCCCCTCCGGGTGGTGTTAGCCAGGGCACTCATAAACACAGGAAGGCTGGATGAAGCGCTTGAGGCAGCCCGGGAGTGCCTTGCGATATCCCTGGACAATCCCTTGAGTCATACCGTGTTTGGGGACGCGATGGTGGCGAAGAAGGATTTCACGGCTGCGGCTTCCGCATACCAGAAGGCGCTTTCACTGGCGCCCCGGGCTTTTGAACCCCATCTCAAACTGGGTCAGGTGTATGTTGAACTGGGTTACATGGATGAGGCCCAACAAAGGCTGCGCCAGGCCATGGCATTGTCTCCCGGCAATCCCGACGTGCTTTACTGGTGGGGCAAGCTCCTCTATGCCCAAGGGGACACAAAAAACGCCAGGAAAACATGGCAGAAAGCGGTGGAACACCGGCCTATAGGTGACCATACCTATCAGGTGCCCTACAAAGAAATCATCGCCGCCCTTAGCCGTGTAAACACCCCTTAGGAAACACCCCTTGGGACATGCCCGGGCATATTTCAACAAGCACAAGTGTTGTTTGCAGCTTGACTGGGTTGCCTTATTTGAGCGAAGGGGGAGTCCTGCCCGGCATGGCTGCAGTCGTGGACTCTCCCCTGCTCAGTCCGGTTCCCTTCAACGTGTGAGGATGAAAAACAGCTTGCTAAGCTTGCTTGTATCCACTGCGAGGTAGACTGTAGCCGAGACTTGGCGGTTGCCTGAGTATGCCGTGAACACCACCGGGTAGTCGCCTTGGGGGCATTCCGGCGGTAGGCGGAAACTCCCCTGCCACAGTCCTTCTGATTCTGAAAGGGTGACAGAGGACCCAAACAGGTTTGCCGTGACCCATTCCACATTGGGCGATGCTGCGCACAACAGGCTGAGGGTTTGGCCGGGCCCTGCGGGGTTGGGCGACACGGAAGGGGATATCCACAGCTCCTCTACCCTGGTGAAACTGAGTGTAATATGTCTTGTCACCTTTCCGAATTGTGCGGTTACGGACACCTGCTGGGAACCGGGGGGCAAGAAAGGGCCCATTACAAGTTGCAGGGTCCAGGTTTGCCTATCTGATGACGGGCTGAGTTGCCTTGCCAGGCCGTCGGCAAAAGCGGCGGTTACACTCCCTGCTGAAGGTGAGGTGTAAGCCCTTACAGTGAGTGTCTGGCCGTCGGTGCACGATGCGGGGCTTACATAACCGCTGAGGGAGTACTTCTCCACGATCAGAGGTTTCTTCACCGAAAAGAACTGCCTGTTGTGTCTGTCTCTTACCCATGCCTGATAGTAATACGTTCCTTGGGCGACGGTCCTGCCCTGGGTATTGGTCCCATCCCACACGACGGTGCCGGGAGGGGAGCCCGGACTGCCACCGGGGTTGAACGTTCGGACTATACTGCCTGAGGCATCTTCAATGACCATGTTCCATGTGGATATACCGCGGTTCTTGAGGTAAGTCAGCCTGAAGCTTACCGTATCGTCTATGCCGTCACCGTCGGGAGAAAACACGTCAATATCCGCCGTTGCTCTAATCAGGCACGACCGGTAAACCAGCGCAGCAGCCTGGCAACGTGCGAGCACGGTTTCGGGACGTAGGGTCCTGTCGTCGTAACCTTGTATGATTCCGAACTTTATGGCGCAGGCCATTGAGTGGCGCCTGTCTTGCCTAGTATCCATTCCGTCCCTGAAACGCTGAAGCAAGGTGCGTACTTCACTGTCAGGCATGGACAAGGCATATTCGTACAGATCCAGGCAGCGGATTAGCAAGTCCACCGCGTCCTGCCGGGATATCCCGCGGTCCGGGTAGAAATTGCGGCCGGCGGGGACTGAGGTCAGGTTGGCGGCTGCTGCCGCCTCAATCCATCGCCAGGCGGGTTTTCCGGGATAAATGGTGTATGACTTGGGTACGTCGGGATATGTAGGCGAAGTCGGTGCCAGGGGTGTAAGACCGAACACTTTCGCAAGCAATACTGTGAGCTGGGCCCTGGTACAATCTGCATCGGGGAAGAAGTACGGGGTTACTGTGCCGCCCCATTGGAACAGGTATCCGTCGGTGACCCCTTCCAGCCACAACACGTATATGTTTTCCTGGGCCCAGTGACCGCTCACGTCACTGTACCACGGATCGCCCTGGCACATAGCCCTTTGGGCCGGCATGCCAACCGCTAAGACGAGACTGAGCCCCAAGCACAAAACTGCCTTAACCCACCCAGGTAGCGAAAACGGATTCTCCACGAGACAGAACCTCCCATTCGCCACCGGCACCAAGAATATATCATATTTTGTCAGGATTGTCTGGTTATGGCAATATCACTGGAAGGTATTGACAAAATGTGGAATATGCTATATTCTGGAAATGCCTGGCAATACTTGTAAGTGGCCGTACCGGGTCATTTCTACAATTATCGCCGGAGAAGGGAGGGAGTTGCAAATATCACTTACGGCATGCCGGCGATGCCGCCCAAAAAAACAGTCGCCACCGGCGCCCTTCGCAGTCAACCCAATGGCCCGGTGCGGCCACGCATAAGGAGGTAGTTGTCTGCTGAGATCACTGGCAAGAAGGCACCGACCATTGCTGTTTGCCCTGCTCTTGGGATTATCTGTTTTCGCCGTATCGTATAACCTGCTCTCTGCTTACATAAGGACCGAAAAGGTGGTTGTAGCCGCCCGCTACTTAGAGCCGTATCGACAGATTTCAGTCTCAGATATAAAGGTTGTCGAACTTCCTCGGAAAGGCATTCATCCTGACAGCATCCGCAAGCCCGAAGAACTGATAGGGAACTACACGGTTTGTCCTCTGTTTGCAGGGCAGCTTGTATTGGCAGGCCACGTCATGTCTTCCCACAACCGGCCAGGGATATCTCTGGAGCTTCCTGCGGAAGGCAGGGCCATATTCGTACCTGCCGACGCCTCTCGTGCGGTAGGCGGCTTGGTCAACCCCGGAGACAGGGTGGACCTCATCTGGTCTCCCAAGGGCGCAAGTGTGTACCAGCCTGGCGGTTACCATGGCGCCGTTACAGTCGTGGACAAGGCCAGGGTGGTGGAGGTGATCCATGACAAATCAGGCGAGTTCAAAGGGATTGTGATCGCGGCCCCGCCTGAAACGTGCGAGCATATCGCTCACTGCTTGGAAACGGGCAGCATCTATCTGGTGCTGGTTCCTTGGAATACAGCCGAAGACGGTGTACCCCTTAGTTCGGAGGTTTGGCCTGGAAAATGACTCAAAGGGCTTCGGTACTGATTGCAGGCGATTATCGCTGTGAACAGGTAGTCAAACAGGAAAGGCCTGATGCAAGGATTGTGGGCGTCCTCAAGGATCTCGCCCTGGTAGAGTATGTGGCATCTGAAATGATCGTGGACGAAATCGTAGTCGACAGGCACCTGGCTCCACGAGGAGAAACCCTGGATGAATGGATCGGGCGGTTCAACAAAGCATTTCCCCAAATTGCAGTAACCGTCTTGGGCGAAAGCCCGATCAGGGACAAAGTACATGCACCTGCCGCAAAGGTGATAACTTCACAGACAGTGGTTGTATGGAGCCCTAAGGGCGGCGTAGGCAAGACATTCATATCAGTCAACCTGGCGTGTGCCGCCTCAATGGCCACCCAGGGGAAAGCCGTGCTCATAGACCTGGATGTGTATTCGGGTGATATTGCCACCTACCTCGACCTTTCAGGCGGCCCAACCATCATCGAAATCCTGCCTGAACTGCCGAGACTAAGGCCTGAAGGGCTGGACAGGTATACCCAGAAATACGGTCCTTCGCGGCTGAACGTGATTTGCGGTCCGAGGAGGCCTGAACTCTCTGCTTTGGTAGGGATTGACCATGTGAGGCAGTTGCTCTCCCTTGCTGCACGGAGGTGGGGCCTTGTCTACGTCGACACCGCTCCTGACATAACAAGCGACCTGTTGGGCGAAGCCATCGACGCAGCCTCAGCCATAGTGCTTGTGATTACACAGGATGTGTGCGCCTTGAAGCAGGGCAAGGTGGCACTGGACATATTCAGAAAACTGGGAATCCAAGACAGTTCCATACACGTGGTGCTAAACAGGCATTCCAAAGACGCCCCCTTATCCGAGGGTAAGGTCGAAGAGTACCTGGAGAAGAAGCTGGCCTCTGTAGTACCTGATGACAGGAAGACGGTTGAGAAGTCGGTGTTCCAGGGAAAGCCGGTCGTACTGTTTCCCAAGACTGAAACCGCCTCATCCATATGGAGGCTGTTGTCCGAGGTGTCGCCCGGGTTGCCGCTGCCCGATGCAGACAAGAGACATAACAAGACAAGGAGGTTCCGGTTTTGGTGAGTATCCTTGAGAGACTTGAGCAAGAGCCCTACGGGGCGTTGTCTGCCCACAGCGAGGCCAAGGAAATCTCCATTGAGGAAGTGACCCAGAAGGTAAGGGAGAAGATGCTGGAGCATCACGCGGATCTCATCATTGAAGCCAGGATGTCCAGGGACAAAAGGAGAGAAGTGGTTACCTTGATATCCAACGTGATTATATCTTCGGATTTGTACGTCCCAAGGCTTACAAGGCAAGACCTGGCGGAACGCATAGCTCAGGAAATCTGCGGTTTAGGGCCTCTGGACGAATTGCTCGATGATGAAAGGGTCACCGAAATCATGGTCAATGGCCCTCACGAGGTGTTTGTAGAAAGGGACGGGGTGTTGGAGGCTACATCGGTCAAGTTTCAAAACGACAGGCACCTCCTGGACATAATCAACAGAATAGTCCAAAGCGCCGGAAGAAGGGTGGATATTTCCATTCCATATGTAGATGCCAGGCTTCCGGACGGGTCCAGGGTGAATGCAATCATCCCTCCTCTTAGCTTGAACGGGCCGGTGCTGACCATCAGACGCTTTCCCAGGCGCTACACTGAGTTGTCTCAGCTTGTAGGAGTCAACACCCTTGAACCGGAGGTTGCGGATTTCTTGAGAAACTGCGTCGAGAACAGGCTTGATATGGTGGTTTCAGGCGGATCCGGAAGCGGAAAGACGACCACCCTGAACGTCCTCGCCAATGCCGCTTCGCCTAATGAACGCATCATTGTAATAGAAGATTCGGCGGAGATAAAGATCCCCGGACATCACGTCGTATATCTTGAGGCACGTCCCAAGAACATGGAAGGCAAAGGGGAAGTATCCATAAGGGATCTTCTGAGAAATGCCTTGCGGATGAGGCCGGACAGGCTGGTCATAGGTGAGTGCAGGGGTAAGGAGACTTTTGATTTGATTTCCGCCATGAACACGGGACATGAAGGTTGTCTCTCAACCGTGCACGCCAATTCGGCCGCAGATTGCCTGGAGCGGATGGTGGGCATGGCTCTCATGGCGGAAGAAGGCGTGCCTGTGGATATACTCAGGTCGTGGATTGGCATCGGGGTGGACGTGATAGTGCATGTTGAGAAAGATTTCGGCGGGCACAGGGTGGTATCAGGGGTCTCCCTGGTAGGAAACAAGCCAGGAGAAGGCCTTACCCACTTCCACGTGTATCGCAGGGGACACGGGCTGAGACTTGACTTCCCGTCGTGGTTTGTCGAGAAGATCGGCGAAAGGCGCTGCAATTCCCTGGCGAAGGGGGCTTCAAGGTGAAGTTCCTGGTCTCAATCGGCCTGGGCATTGCGGCTGCCCTCGTGGGCCTGGACTTGAC
>JAAZEL010000031.1 GCA_012512325.1 Candidatus Fermentithermobacillaceae bacterium
ACCCCACAATCTTCGTGACTACCCCTGATGCCACGGTGCGTCCGCCTTCGCGGATTGCGAACCTGAGCCCTTCTTCCATGGCTATCGGCGCTATCAGTTCAACCGATATCCTCACGTTGTCGCCGGGCATGACCATCTCTATCCCCTCAGGCAGACTGATCGTCCCCGTAACGTCCGTGGTCCTGAAGTAGAACTGAGGACGGTACCCTGAGAAGAACGCACTGTGCCTTCCGCCCTCTTCCCTGGTCAGCACGTAAATCTCAGCCTCAAACTTGGTGTAAGGCTTGATGCTGCCGGGCTTCGCCAATACCTGGCCCCGCTCAACTTCAGTCCTGGATATGCCCCTGAGCAAGCAGCCTACGTTGTCCCCGGCAACGCCCTGGTCAAGGATCTTCCTGAACATCTCTACGCCGGTCACCACTGTCTGCTTGGGCCTGTCTGTAAACCCTACTATCTCCACAGGATCCCCAACCTTGACAACGCCGCGCTCGATCCTTCCCGTAGCAACGGTGCCCCGGCCCGTAATCGTAAACACGTCCTCAATGGACATGAGGAACGGCTTGTCAATGTCACGCTCAGGAGTGGGGATAAACTCGTCAACCGCGTCCATAAGTTCCAGGATCCGGCCGCACCACTCGCACTCTCGCTGACCGCAGCCGCATTCAAGAGCCTTAAGGGCCGAACCCCTCACAATGGGAGTGTCGTCCCCGGGAAACTCGTACTTGTCCAGAAGCTCCCGGATCTCAAGCTCTGAAATCTCCAAAAGCTCCTCGTCGTCCACCATATCTACCTTGTTCAAGAACACCACAATAGCGGGAACCCCTACCTGCCTGGCCAGCAAAACGTGCTCCCTGGTCTGGGGCATGGTCCCGTCTGCAGCCGATACCACAAGAATCGCCCCGTCCATCTGGGCGGCTCCTGTAATCATGTTCTTGATGTAGTCAGCGTGCCCAGGGCAGTCTACGTGGGCATAATGCCTGTTCTCTGTCTCGTACTCCACGTGGGATGCTGCAATCGTTATGCCTCTCTGACGCTCCTCCGGAGCCTTGTCAATCCTGTCAAACGGTGTGAACTCCGCAAGACCGCTCGCAGCAAGCACCCTGGTTATAGCCGCAGTAGTGGTAGTCTTACCGTGGTCAATATGCCCAATAGTGCCTACGTTCACGTGAGGCTTCGTTCTCTCAAATTTCTTCTTGGCCATTTTGTGTTTGATCCTCCTTTATTACACTCGCCCGTAGTACTTGGCGATAATCTTGTCCGCTTCAGTCGGCGGAACTACATCATACTGTTGGAACTGCATTGTGTAAGTACCCCTTCCCTGAGATCTGGAGCGGAGATCGGTTGCATAACCGAACATCGCGGCGAGAGGCACCAAAGCCCGGATTACCTCATGGGTACCTTCCGTTTCCATCCCGGCGATTTGGCCTCGCCTTGCGTTCAGATCAGCCAGTACTTCGCCCAGAAACTCAGAAGGTACTGTCACATCCACCTTCATGACCGGCTCAAGGATGGCCATCTTGGCCCTGGACAACGCGTCCTTTACAGCCATGGAACCTGCTATCTTGAAAGCCAGTTCCGATGAGTCGACTTCATGGTAGGAGCCATCCTCAAGTATCGCCTTTACGTCCACCAAGGGATAACCTATCAAGAAGCCTGATTCAAGAGCTTCCCTGATCCCCACTTCAACCGCGGGCACGAACTCCTCGGGAATCGCCCCGCCGCGCAGGGCGTTCTCAAACTCGAAACCCCGTCCTCTGCCCAAGGGTTCGAGCCTTATCTTGACTTGGCCGTACTGGCCTCGCCCGCCCGTCTGCCTTACAAACTTACCTTCCCCTGCAACGGGCTCGAGGATGCTTTCCTTATATGCTACCTGAGGTTTCCCCACGGCAGCCTTTACTCCGAAATCCCGGAGAAGCCTATCACAGATGATTTCAAGATGCAACTCACCCATGCCTGAAATAAGGGTCTGGCCCGTTTCCTCATCTGTAGTAAACGTAAACGTTGGGTCTTCCTCGGACAGTTTCCTGAGGCTATCGGACAGTTTGTCGAGATCGTCACGGGTTTGGGGTTCAATGGCGATGCTGATCACAGGCGTCGGGAATGAGATGGGCTCAAGTATTATGGGATGCTTCTCGTCGCACAAGGTGTCGCCTGTGAAAGTATGCTTGAGAGCCACTGTTGCAACAATGTCCCCTGTAGATACAACCTCGACGTCCTCCCGGTGGTTGGCGTGCATGAGCAAGAGCCTCTGGATCCTCTCAGTCTTGCCCCGGCTGGCGTTATACACATACGATCTGTTGCGCAATACACCGGAATACACGCGGAAGTAAGTGACCTTGCCGACGTACGGGTCGGTCATCACCTTAAACGCCAGGGCGCAGAAAGGTTCGTCGTCGCTGGGCTTTCTGACGACAGATTGGTCTGTGCCGGGGATCTGCCCTTCAATGGGAGGCACATCCAGAGGTGAAGGCAGATACTCAACTATGCCGTCGAGCAGCGGTTGAACGCCCTTGTTTCTGAGAGATGAACCACAGAAACACGGCACAATCTTGTTCTGCAAGGTTCCCTTCCTGAGCGCCTTGGAAATGGCCTCAGCGGGTATGTCCGCCCCTTGGAGGTATGCCTCAAGTATGCCGTCGTCGAAATCGGCAGCCACGTTCAACAGGCTCTCCCTGTATTCCTCATACAGTTCAAGCATGTCCTCGGGGATTTCCCCTTCCTCGATCTCAAGACCGAGTTCGTCCGTCCAGTACAAGGCCTTGCCCCTGAGAACGTCGACCACACCGCTGAAGGTGTCTTCCACTCCAATAGGCAGGCATACAGGAACCGGATTTGCGCCGAGTCTCGTCTCTATCATCCTCAAAGCCCTGAAGAAATCGGCGCCTACTGAATCCATCTTGTTGATGTAGGCAATTCTGGGAATATTGTAGCCGTCCGCCTGTCGCCAAACTGCCTCGGATTGGGGCTCGACACCGCCCTTGGCGCAAAAAATGGCTACTGCACCGTCCAGCACGCGAAGGCTGCGCTCGACTTCAGCGGTGAAGTCAACGTGCCCTGGCGTATCTATAATGTTGATTCTGAAATCTTTCCAATGGCAGGTAGTAGCAGCTGAAGTGATGGTAATGCCCCGTTCCTGCTCCTGCTCCATCCAATCCATGGTAGCGGAACCTTCGTCCACTTCGCCTATGCGGCGGACCTTACCGGTATAGAAAAGAATACGCTCAGTAGTAGTCGTCTTCCCGGCGTCAATGTGGGCCATAATCCCTATGTTCCTTATCCTTTCAAGCGGAAACGTCTGCGGCATCGAATTCCCCCCTTTCCACGATCTTCCGAGACAGCCTACCACCTGTAGTGGGCGAAAGCCCTGTTGGCTTCAGCCATCCTGTGCATTTCTTCTTTTCTTCTTATGGTGTTGCCGGTATTGTTGGCTGCATCGAGAATCTCCGCTGCAAGCCTGTTCTCAAATCTCCGCTCAGACCGAGCCCTGGCAAAGTCCACGATCCATCTTATGGCCAGTGACATACGCCGTGCAGGCCTCACTTCCACCGGCACTTGGTACGTAGCGCCGCCAACCCTTCTGGGGCGTACCTCGAGCACAGGCATGGCGTTCTTAATGGCCTGATCAACCACTTCCAGAGGATCCTTGCCCGTCTTCTGCCTGATAATATCCATGGCGCCATACGCAAGCCGCCTGGCTACGGACTTTTTCCCATCGTACATAACCTTGTTGATAAGCCTTGTCACGAGCACAGAGTTATATACAGGGTCAGGCGTCCAGGTTCTCGGCGGAGTCTTACCTCTTCTAGGCACGGAATTCACCTCACAATCTCATCTACTCACTTGGCTTCTTGGTCCCGTACAATGAACGCCCTTGCCGTCTGTCGACCACACCGGCGGCATCCAATGTACCCCTCACAATATGGTAACGTACTCCGGGCAAGTCCCGTACCCGTCCGCCTCTGACCAATACTACCGAGTGCTCCTGGAGATTATGACCGATTCCCGGAATGTACGCTGTCACTTCCAATCCGTTGGTCAAGCGGACCCTGGCGATTTTGCGCAAAGCCGAGTTGGGCTTCTTCGGCGTAGTAGTCCTGACAACAGTGCATACCCCGCGCTTAAACGGGTTACCCTTGAGTGCGGGAGACTTGGTCTTGCGGACTACCGGCTTCCTTCCTTGCCTGACCAGTTGACTAATAGTCGGCACATTTCACCCTCCTTTCTCTTGTATCAATATGGCGCAGCATGAGGCGCCTACGTTTATCCCGCAATATTCTCCAAGCTGCTTCATGGTGGGCACCCAATCCACCCTGACATTGCGCTCTTTCGCTTTTTCAAGCACATCAGCCACCACATGCGCTTCGGCGTCCTGGGCCACCAGTACCAGTGCCACCAGGCCCTGGTCAATGGCCTTCAAGACAGCCTTCGCACCGGGGATCTTGTATTTCTTAGGTATCCGCCTGTACGTCGGGCCTACCATGTTTTGAGTCTCCCCAATACATCACAAAAAGGCGCACTTAATGAGTTTAGCACCAAGACGGAAGTGTGTCAACGTCCCTGAAGCGGCTTGTGCTCTGGGCTTTAGACTACCTCCCCGGAAGCCTGCAGCAGCCGAACAACTCCCTGGGTAAATACGGAGGCAAGGCCGCCTGTGTGGATGTAGCAGGCACCTTCGTCCGGAGGGATGATTCCTTTTTGGATCAAGTCGAGAAACCCGCCTAAACACTTGCTGGTATAAACATGTTCCGACAGAATCCCCTCGGTTCTGGCCAATTCATACCAGGTGCGCTTGGATAACGGGGTTGGAATGGCATACCCCTCTCCCAGGTGGTCATCGTAAACGGTCATCACTTCTTCCGGAGGCGCTAGGGGTTGGAGCCCTTCGACCTCTTTGATCATTTCCGCGGCGCCGCTGATAAGCTCTGCCATCAACCGGTGGAGCACCGGTTTCGGGTACTCCACGCTTATTACATGCACATGGAAGGGATGCCCCAAGAGGGCTGTTCCCAGTACAAAACCCGAAGCGGTCCCTCCCATGGCACCTACTATGGCCACATGCCTGACATCCAGGCTCTGGGACCGGATTTGGCCGTAAAGCTCAAAGGCGGCGCTGACGTATCCAAGTGCTCCCAGGGGTGTGGATGTACCGTTATATATAATGTAAGGCTTCCTTCCTCTCGTTTCCAACTCCCGGGCGATTGCTTCCATCTTGCCGGTTCTTTGCTCCTCGTCCACTTTGCCCACAAACACGGACTCAGCCCCGAAGATCCGGTTGAGGATCATGTTCCCTTCAGGGCTGTCGGGCGGATCATCGTTGTGCACCAGCACACACTCGATACCGGCTTTGCAGCAAGCTGCGGCGGTCAGGGAGCACAGGTTGGACTGGGATCTCCCGGCGGTCAAGATCACGTCAGCACCCTTCCGGAGGGCATCTCCCAGCAAAAACTCCAGGCTGCGGGTTTTGTTGCCTCCTTGGCCCAGGCCGGTGAGGTCATCTCGCTTGATGAACAGCTTGTGATGGCTTACCCGTCCGCCCATCCTGCTCAGCTCTTGCAGGGGTGTAGGCCATATTCCTAGGTTCACCCTGGGAAAACGGTCCAGGTAGCCACGGCGAATGCCAATCATTCCGGCTTTCCTCCAAACTTAAGGTGTCAACAGGGGCGGAGTTATCAAGAGTGAGAGCCGGAACCCCCCGGTCCGGCTCTCACAGCAACACCGACATCGCCAATTATCATATGGCGAAAAGCCAAACCTGCATCTCGTCAGGAAGACTTGCCTTGTCTACACACGCCTCCGGACCGTCAAACCTGACAACATTCTCCATGCCGTCGATAAACTCATCAATTGGAGCTATCGGCCATGCGTCAATGTACTTCGTTTTGTAGTGCATAGGCACCACTATGTCAGGCTTAAGCAAGTCAACCGCTTCCCTGGCTGTCTTGGCATCTATGGTGTAGTAGCCACCTACGGGAATCAGCAGCACATTCACTTTGCCGATTTCCTCCGCATGAGAACCGGTAAGCCTCTCACCAAGGTCGCCCAGGTGAGCTACGGTAAGACCATCTATGTCAATCACGAAAATTGCGTTTTGGCCGCGGAGCTTGCCCCCTTGATCGTCATGATAAGAAGGCACCGTCCTGAACCTCACACCCTTGATTTCTTCCTCAAGACGCCTTGCTTCCTTGGTTTGCTCGTCCAAACCTCTGAGTACCCGGAAGTCCCCTTGGACAACGTGGACGGAATTGTGATCATGGTGCTCGTGGGACACGGTAACGACGTCAGCTTCTTCGCTTATCCGGGGATAGCTTACATCTTCCCCGAACGGGTCAGTTATTATCTTTATTGCCGGGGTTTCGAGCACAAAACTGGCATGGCCTAACCACCTTAACTTCAACGCTCCATACCTCCCGATAAGAATTCCCTATGCTGAGTAATCGTCACGGCGGCTTCTGCCTGGCCGTCTTCTTCGGGAACAGGGTACACTTCCAGTTCATCGTACCGTTGCATGCCCGTTCCCGCCGGAATCAACTTGCCGATAATCACGTTTTCCTTCAGCCCTATAAGGTAATCGGTCTTACCCTTGACAGCCGCATCAGTAAGCACCCTCGTCGTCTCCTGGAACGAAGCTGCCGACAGGAAGGAATCGGTCGAAAGGGACGCTTTGGTAATTCCCTGGATAATCGGCTTGCCCGTGGCAGGCTCCCCGCCCTCTTCGTAAGCCTGAGCGTTGGCTTCGGCGAATTCATGGATGTCAACGATTCCACCGGGGAGCAGCTGGGTGTCGCCAGGATCCTCAACCTTCATCTTCCTCATCATTTGCCTGATGATTATCTCAATGTGCTTATCGGAAATGTCGATACCCTGGAGGCGGTATACCCTCTGAACCTCTTGCAGCAGGTACTCTTCCACGGCACGCACGCCTTTGACTTTCAGCAGATCGTGCGGATTGATGGAACCCTCTGTGATCACATCGCCGGGCTCCACAAGCTGGTCGTCGGCCACCTTAATGAGGGCACCGAAGGGCACAGCTACGATGCTCTGTTCCCCGTCGGACGAAGTGATCACAATCTCGCGTTTCCTGTCGCCTTCTCTGATTTCCACAACCCCGCCGATCTCGGCGATCGCGGCCTGGCCTTTTGGTTTTCTCGCCTCGAAGAGCTCCTCAACCCTAGGAAGACCTTGGGTGATGTCTTCTCCGGCGATACCGCCCAAGTGGAAGGTGCGCAGGGTAAGTTGGGTGCCCGGTTCACCGATAGACTGGGCGGCGATTACGCCAACAGCTTCGCCCACCTCAACAACGTCCCCCGTGGCAAGGTTCCTGCCGTAGCACTTCACGCAAACCCCATGTTTGGTCTCGCACGTAAGCACGGATCTTACTTCCACTTCTTCAATACCTGCATCCACTATGGCTTCTGCCTTTTTCTCGTCAATGAGCTCGTCCGCCTTGCAAAGCACTTCGCCTGTCTTGGGGTGGACTATGTCGCTCACTGCAAACCGGCCCACAATCCTGTCGTACAGGTCTTCGATGAGTTCCCCTTCGATCTCTATGGCCCTGACCCGAATGCCGCAGCCGCAGCCGCATTCCTCTTCCCTGACTATCACATCCTGGGCCACGTCAACCAGTCTGCGTGTCAGATAGCCTGAGTCAGCCGTCCTCAAGGCGGTGTCTACAAGCCCTTTCCTCTGGCCGTGAGTGGAAGTGAAGTATTCCAGCACTGAAAGCCCTTCTCGGAAGTTGGACCTCACAGGCTGCTCCACCATTCTCCCTGACGGATCAACCATAATGCCCCGCATACCGCCTAGCTGGGAGATCTGCTGGATGTTACCCCTGGCTCCCGATTGAGCCATCATATATACCGGGTTCCACTTACTGATGGACTTCTGCAGGGCGTCGGTAACCTCGTCAGTTGCATTTCTCCAAATGTCGATTACTTTGTTGTACCTCTCCTCGTCGGTGAGGAACCCCATCCTGTACTGCTCTTGGACTTCACTTACCTTAGCATCGGCTTCGGCCAGGATGCGAGGTTTATCCTCGGGCATAACGATGTCATCCAGGGCAATGGTCGAGCCCGACCACGCGGCGTAGTTAAACCCAAGATCCTTTATCCCGTCCAACATGTCAGCCGTACGCTCCATGCCGTATTCCCTGATGCCGTCTGCCACGATCTTGCCGAGCAGCTTCCGGTCCACAACCTCATTGATGAATCTCAGTCTCTCCAAGAGCACGCTGTTGAAAATGCAGCGGCCCGGCGTGGTGATAAACCTGGTGGTTTGGCCGCTGGCGCTATACTTGAGCACTATAAGGTCGTGGAGCCCCACCTTCTTGGTTTCATACGCCATTATGGCTTCATCCATGGACGCATACTTGTGTGGGACCTCTTCCTCTGTCACCTGTTCAGGATCGTCATGATCGGTCAGGGTAAGGTAATAGATGCCCAGAACGATGTCTTTCGTCGGTGTAATCGCGGGAGTCCCATCCTTGGGCAAGAGCAGGTTATGCTTGGATGCCATAAGGATCTTGGCCTCAGCCTGGGCTTCCGCTGACAGAGGCACGTGCACGGGCATCTGGTCGCCGTCAAAATCCGCGTTGTAGGGCGGGCAAACCAGAGGATGGATCTGGATGGCCCTGCCTTCAACCAGCACCGGTTCGAAAGCTTGGATGCTCAGTCGGTGCAAGGTAGGCGCCCTGTTCAGGAGCACCGGACGGTCCTTGATTACTTCTTCAAGGACGTCCCATACCTCCGGCCTGGCCCTTTCTACAAGATGCCTTGCGCTCTTGATATTGTGGGCAAGCCCTTTTTCAACCAGCCTTTTCATGACAAAGGGCTTAAACAGTTCAAGCGCCATCTCCTTGGGGAGCCCGCATTGGTGGAATTTCAGATTCGGCCCAACTACAATCACCGACCTGCCTGAATAGTCAACACGCTTCCCAAGAAGGTTTTGCCTGAACCTGCCTTGCTTACCTTTGAGCATGTCTGACAGGGACTTGAGGGGCCTCTGGCCAGGACCTGTCACCGGACGTCCGCGCCGGCCGTTGTCGATCAGGGCGTCAACCGCTTCCTGGAGCATTCGCTTTTCGTTGCGCACTATGATATCAGGAGCGCCGAGGTCCAACAGCCTCTTTAGCCTGTTATTCCTGTTTATCACCCTGCGATAAAGATCGTTCAGATCCGAAGTGGCAAAACGGCCGCCGTCCAGCTGGACCATGGGCCGCAAGTCAGGAGGGATAACCGGAATCACATCGAGGATCATCCACTCCGGCTTGTTCCCGGAGGTCCTGAACGCTTCCACCACTTCCAACCTCCGCATGGCGCGGATTTTCCTCTGTCCCCTGGAGTTCTTTGCCTCTTCGATGAGCTCTTCGGCCAGTTCGTCGAGATCAACCTTTGAAAGAATCTCCTTTATGGCTTCGGCGCCCATACCTGCCCTGAACCGGTTTCCGTACCTCTCCCTTGCTTCCCTGTATTCGCTTTCAGTGAGCACTTGTTTATATGAAAGGGTTTCACAATCCCCCGGATCAGTTACGATATATGCCGCGAAATACAGTACCCGTTCAAGTACTCTGGGTGACATGTCCAGCAAGAGACCCATGCGGGACGGCACGCCCTTGAAGTACCATATATGCGAAACCGGCGTAGCCAATTCGATGTGGCCCATGCGTTCGCGCCTGACTTTCGACCTGGCCACTTCCACGCCGCACTTGTCGCAAACCACGCCCTTAAACCGGATCCTCTTATATTTTCCGCAATAACACTCCCAGTCTTTGGTCGGACCAAAAATCCTCTCACAGAACAGCCCATCCCTCTCCGGTTTCAGGGTTCTGTAGTTGAGAGTCTCAGGCTTCTTGACCTCGCCTCGGGACCACTCTCTGATTTTCTCGGGTGATGCAAGAGAAATGCGTATTGCAGCAAAATCATTGACGTCCACTCTTCAACACCCCTTTTGCTATTAACTTTCCGGTTCATCATCTTCAAAATCTTCAAGGTCTCGGATGGACCTTACCCGGCCCAGGCGCTGATAATCGTCCAAGGGGCCCAGACGCGCCCGGCGTTTAGCCCGTTGAGGTTTTTTCCTCTTCCTGGCCGGCTCTTCGTCTTCCTCAAGCAATTCAGAGATATCAATGTCTTCCGGAACTGGGACTTCCCTGAACAGCCGGTCGAAGGTCATTCTCCCCTCTTCCACTTCTTCCTCATCCTCCGAAACCACCGCGTCCTCATCATCGACATCGGTATCGACTGCATCATCAATATCAACGTCTTCATCAACATCCTCATCTACGTCTATATCCAGGTCCAGATCTATGTCGATCTCCTCTGTATCCTCAACATCGGCTTCAGTATCATCGGTCTCCTGACTCCAACCGTCGCTTGCGGCGGTTTCTTCGTATTCGAAAGGCTTCTCTTCATCTTCATCTTCGTCTTCATCGGCCGCCTCCCTGTGGGCGCGGCGGGCACGCCTGCGTGGTTCGGGCTCAATCATGAGGTCAAGTTCCCTTGCAGTCTCCTGAACTTCTTCGTCAAGCTCCTTGATCTCTATCTCATTGCCCTCTTCATCGAGGACTTTTACGTCCAATGCAAGGCTTTGGAGTTCCTTGAGAAGCACCTTGAACGACTCAGGCACTCCCGGTTCGGGGATGTTCTGTCCCTTCACGATTGCTTCGTAAGTCCTTACCCTGCCGGTAACGTCGTCAGACTTAACCGTAAGCATTTCCTGCAAGGTGTAGGCCGCCCCGTAGGCTTCCAGCGCCCATACTTCCATTTCGCCGAAACGCTGGCCCCCCATCTGGGCCTTGCCGCCCAGGGGCTGCTGGGTCACCAGGGAATAAGGACCTGTGGACCTGGCATGGACTTTGTCGTCTACCAGGTGCAATAACTTCAACATGTACACATATCCAACGGTGACAGGGCTGTCGAAAACCTCCCCTGCACGTCCGTCCCGCAAGTACACTTTGCCTTCCCTGGGAAGCCCTGCCTGCTCAAGCAGATCTTTCACTTCATCTTCCTGGATGCCGTCGAATACGGGCGTAGCTATGCGGAGCCCCAAGAGCTTTGCAGCGTACCCCAGGTGGCATTCGAAAATCTGCCCCAGGTTCATCCTGGACGGAACCCCTAAGGGTGTGAGCACTATTTGGACAGGGGTGCCATCGGGCAAGAAGGGCATGTCTTCCCTCGGGAGGATTTTGGCCACCACGCCCTTGTTTCCGTGGCGCCCTGCCATTTTGTCACCTTCGGATATCTTACGCTTTTGTGCAACGTAAACCCTTACCAGTTCGTTGACGCCCGGAGGAAGCTCATCCCCTGCCTCCCTGGAAAACACCTTGACGTCAACCACTATCCCGCTTTCGCCGTGGGGCACCTTCAATGAGTTGTCCCTGACTTCGCGGGCTTTTTCCCCGAAGATGGCCCTCAGGAGTCTCTCCTCAGCCGTAAGCTCAGTCTCCCCTTTGGGGGTAACCTTGCCCACCAGAATGTCGCCTGACCTCACTTCCGCGCCGATCCTGATGATCCCCCGTTCGTCAAGATCCTTGAGCTGGGCCTCGCTGACGTTGGGAATATCTTTGGTGATCTCCTCAGGGCCCAATTTGGTATCCCTGGCGTCGCACTCATATTCTTCTATGTGTATGGATGTGTAGACATCTTCTTCAACGAGTTCCCTGGAGATAAGTATGGCGTCCTCGTAGTTATACCCGTGCCAAGGCATGTATGCTACCAGCACGTTTCTTCCTAGTGCCAATTCGCCCATATGAGTGGCCGGCCCGTCTGCAAGGATTCCACCTTTTTCAACCACCTGCCCTTTTGACACGACGGGGATTTGGTTGAAGCAAGTACCTTGGTTGGACCGGGCAAATTTCTTCAACTTATAAATATCCCGCTGCCCGGAGGGTGTTTCCACCGCAATCTCAGAAGCAGATACCCGCACCACACGGCCTGGGTTCTTGGCTACCACCAGCACGCCTGAGTCCAGGGCCGCCCTGTACTC
>JAAZEL010000032.1 GCA_012512325.1 Candidatus Fermentithermobacillaceae bacterium
CACCCATTCCAGCATCATCCTCGAGACCCCGAGAGCCAGTTCGAAGACCTTCTTCTCCAGAACCGCAAAACCGGTGTAATTCTTAATTGCTTCTTCAATTCCTTGCTGCAAAAGAAGGATTGCCGAAGCAGTTTGTTGAATCTTCATCCTCCGGGTCTCCTTTTTTTCTGAGGGCTGCCGTGTTGTGAGTCTTGCTAGCAGCCCTCATTTTCTCAACTCCATAAAATCTACTCTATTCGCGTTCCCCGGCCACCTAACCTACTGAAACTTTACACTGCCCCATGGGCCTACCGCGGTGCTGCTGTTTGATGCGTCAGGGAGTGCCGGGCGATACCGGGTCCAGGTCTTCAGCATACAGAACCCCCAGATTCCAGTTGAACGGACCTTCGAAGTCGCCGAAGAGTGGCAGCGGTATGAGGTCGATCTCAGATCCTCAGGCGCATGCGACGTAAGAGGTGTGATGGCCATAATCGTCTCCGGAGGTAGCCGTGGCTCTTTCAGGTTCATGCTGGATAACGTCCGGTAGATACCTGGCTAGAAGTAGAAGTTGCGGCACACTGCCAAATGCCTAAGAAAATGACTTTGCTGCTTACTGGGCCCGGCCATGGCGGGGCTGACAGCATGGGGGCTTTACCGACCTAAGGTGCGCAAAGAAAGAGGGGACCAGTAGCAGGCCTGCTCCAGACCCCTTTGGTCCCAAGAGTTATTCACCAAGACCAACCTTTGTCTTGAACCACTGTAAGGACTAGCCGTGCTTTCCTAGACTGTACATGAAAGCCTTTCTCAACTCTTCGGCCTGTACTCTATCAAGCTGTGCTATCATCCTTAGCAGCTCGGCTACATGGTGTTTTTCATCATCGGCAATTTCCTGGAAAAGCTGGCGGGCGGGTGCGTAAGAGGTCATCCTCGCATGTCGTTCATACTGATTTATGGCTTGAAGTTCTCCTATGAGGTCTTCCCGAAGCATTTCAAGCAGGGTTGCTTGGTCCTGGTCCCCATAACGAATGGCTCGTTCCTCGGACAAACCTGTTCACCCCTCGTCTACTATCTACACTACTGTATGAAACCGCCGTCAGAAGGGCTTCTGTATAGCCAAGTAGCATCGGGTTTGGGCCTTCGCAATTCTCCGCCCGCGGTACAGACATAATTCCCGTGGGGCAAAGAAGCGTTGCCAGCAGGAGGAACAAGGCCAGCCTTTTCAACAGGGTTCATTCCTCACATGTTATAGAGCGCAGTTCGCATGCATGTTGATCTCGAGGTTCCGGTCAGAATCTTTCTGACAGAAGAACACCATCTCTCCCGCATTACTATCAATGGGGATGTCCTCAATGACCGAGCCCTGCTCGTGGACGATCCGAAATCCTGCCGCCGCCAGCATCATGCGGACTTCGCGCGGAAAGTAGTACGTTTGTGTGTCGGTGACCTCTTCCCGCCGCAGGAGCCTGCTGCCGTCGCGTTCTTCGAGGACTATGTGATCCGTCTCAATCTGTAGGACGAAGTCATACCACGCGGTGAAGCGATCTATGATGGTTGTGCCGGTTAGCGGGTGAGTAAATTCGAACGTCTTGGTCACGCCGTTGGACTTTACCATGAGCGGTATGTCCGGAATGCTGGTGTCAAGGATGAACATGCCTCCGTCCCTGAGGTGGCGCCTTGCAGTCCGCAGGAGCGCGAGGCCCTCACCGGGTCCGGTTAGACAGTTTATGAGATTACAGGGAGCGATGACCAGATCAAATGTATCGCCGAGATCCAGATCCACGATGTTGCCCTTCACTATCCTCGCCCTGCCGCGAACCTCCGAGGATTCGAGCTCCAGCTTCTGCCTGCATATTGCCATCATATCATCGGACAAGTCCACGCCAGTCACCTGAAAACCAGCGCGTGCCAGAGGAATCAGGATCCTTCCCGTTCCCGAGCCAAGTTCCAGGATTTTCGGCCCGAACTTGCGAGCGTACCCGAGATACGCCTCTACGTCGCCGAGGCCCGTGTGCAGGATATCGTAGAACTCGGCAAAGAAACCACTAAATTGATCTTGCCTGATCATTCGTCTCACCTTCGTCTTAGGATATCACAGGCGGCATGCGAGACTACCTACTGGACTGACCTTCCCTAAAGTAGAGCTTGGTCCACACTGATCACTCCTACATCCTCTCCCATTGATGGACTCCAGCACAGTCCTGTTGAACGGTTCTACAAACCCGTTGGTCGCCTAACTTTCGTCTTCCGATGCTATATGTCGTTCGAGGCAAGGTACAACTCATACCGGTGTTTCCCTGCCGGAGAAGTCGGGTCTGTTGTCCCTCAAACTTGATGAATCGTCTAGCCTAACGGGTTCAAAGACGTATTTCGGGGTACCGATGTTATCGAAGCTTTTGTCCAGGAATTCAAAAAGTCCTGGATTATGGAATGCTTGTGTTATAAAACACTGCTTAAACTGTTGCAAAAACTCTCCTGCGACCGGGAGGTGGAGTTGTAACCGACGTGGAATATATTATATAATATATACAGTGGAGTTTCGGCTGCTCCTGTAACGAGGGAGGTGATCTACCTGCCAGCACAGCTTGCTATCCTGAAAAATACCCCAACCTTTGTGCAGCACTACTTTTAGATTGGAGGGATGGTTGTGCTGTTTGCCGCACCTGCAACGCCTATGCCGGTACTCGGTATCTTCTATCCAGGGGAAACTGCTGGGTTTTTCCTTATCTTCATGCTCGGTCTTCTGATTTACGTCTTCTCCAGGCGTGCGGGAACAGGGAAACGTGTGCCGTCGATCCGTAAAATTCCGGGGCTTGAATCTATCGATGAAGCTATTGGCAGAGCGACGGAAATGGGAAAAGCGGTCCATTACAGCATTGGTATTGGGGGAGTCACTCACGCAGATACTATAGCCTCCTGGCCGATATTAGAATATGTTGCACGCACATGTGCAAAATATGATACTAAACTCGTACAAACCAACAGGAACTATCTAGTATATGGTGTTTGCGACGAGATCATTAAGCAAGCATACGTTGCGGTGGGGAAGCCCGAAAGCTACAATCCCAACGACGTACGCTGGTACTCTGATTCCCAGTGGGGTTATTCGACTGCTGTTCTGGGTTATATGAATCGTGATAAGCCATCTACCAATTTCATGTTTGGGAGTTTTGCTGCAGAAACCCTCCTTCTGGCTGAAGCTGGCGCAGTTCTCGGTTGCATGCAAATAGCAGGCACCACAAACATTCTTCAGATCCCCTTCTTTGTGGCTACCTGCGACTATACGTTGCTTGGTGAAGAACTCTACGCCGCAAGTGCTTATATCTCGAAGGATCCCGTGCTGGTTGGAACAGTGGTGGCTCAGGACATTATGAAGATGTTGATCGCTGCCGTAACCCTGGTAGGCGGTATTTTTGCCACCTTCAAGGCTGACAAATGGCTGAAAAACTTGTTCGCTAAGTAAAGAGGGGGTGAAAGGATGAAGCGCACCATACCCTTAATAATTACCTCAGTTACAGCACTGGTTCTTATTTTGTCCCAGGCTACGATGCTTGGGCGAAAACTTGAGATCCCAAAGATCCTGGACAGGTATTACTTGCTGGCCCAGGCAGGTGCGTTTATGCTGGGTTCCATCGGACGTACACGGCTACACCTTCAAAACATCATCCGTCGCCGCGAAGGCTATGCCTATAGCATAGTGCTGTTAGTTGCCCTGTGGGGGTTTTTCATCTTGGGATTGTTCCAGACATCTAACGGCCGAGTATACCAGTGGGTATTCAATGCGACACTGCCGCATCTTGAATCTACTACGTTTGCGGTAATAGCTTTTTACATTGCATCAGCTGCGTACAGGGCATTTAGGATGCGTAATATAGACAGCTCGATTCTCCTTATAACCGGAGCCTTAGTCATACTCGGCAGCGTTCCGATAGGCGAGGCAATGTGGAAGGCTTTACCGTCCATCAAGACATGGATAATGAACGTGCCAAACAGCGCTGTTCAGAGAGGGCTCCAGATATGCATCAGGGTTGGGTCCTTTGCTGTCGCGCTGAGGGTATTGCTGGCTCTTGAAAGAGCCCATGTCGGCCGGGGTAGTGACTGAGGAGGTGACGTAGCATGAAATGGAGCCGTCTTAGTTCGCTGGATGTGCGGTGGATCTACGTTGTCTTCCTGGTGGTTCTCGTCATTCCGATGTTCAGACCACTCGGTCTCCCTATGAGTATAACCCCCGAGGTTCGCGATTATGCCAACACTATAGAATCGCTGCCGCCGGGTTCAGTGGTTTGGATAGGAGCTGACTACAGCCCTGGTTCGGCTGCAGAAAACAACCCGCAGCTTGCTGCTACATTCAGGCATTGTATGATGAAAGGCCATAAAGTGATAATCCTTGAGTTATGGGAGCAGGCTCCTGATATTGTCAGATCAATCGTAGATCCAATTGCCAGGGAAATGGGGAAAGTGTACGGAGTAGATTACGTCAACCTGGGATACAAGCCTGGTGGTGGCGTGGCTGTCCTTGCCATGACGCGGGATATTAAGACTGCGTCTGCAGGGGTAGATATTTCAGGGACAAAACTGGAGAACTTTCCCTTAATGCAGCAGGTGACTGCGCTACAGAAGGGCCAGGTACAGCTTGTGATCAGCATAAACACCGGGAGTCCTGGGTATGCGGATTATCTCAACTACGTGACAGATCCTCTCGGAATTCCGTTCCTGAGCTGTCCCACCGCAGGCATGCTAACAGGGCAGATGCCGTTTTATAGGTCGAAGCAAATCAGGGGACTACTTCCTGGACTTGCCGGAGCAGCTCAATATGAGATCTGGCTCAAGCAGCCAGGGGATGCCTGCAGGCAGATGGATGCTCAATCCCTGGGGCACCTGATAGTACTCTTGTTCGTCGCCTTGGGAAATATAGGGTACTTTG
The DNA here is from genome assembly GCA_012512325.1 of Candidatus Fermentithermobacillaceae bacterium. Lineage (GTDB taxonomy): Bacteria > Bacillota > Sulfobacillia > Fermentithermobacillales > Fermentithermobacillaceae > DTU015. The sequence continues at coordinate 4,901 of JAAZEL010000032.1, forward strand.
CCTCCAGGAAGGAGAAGGGAGGCGCTTCAAAGTGAATGCTCAGAATACCATCGCCGCAGTTCTCACGCTGTGCATCCTGACTATTATCTGGAAAGAAAATCCGGCGTTTCGCATTGCGGAACACCTTATGGTAGGGTTTGCAGCGGCCCATTCCATGGTCAGAGCGATAGATAACTACATAAGACCGACGCTCAAGACTGACGTCGCTCATGAAGGGGATTATATTGCTCTTGCCTTTATGTTATTTGGCGCCGTTATGTACTTCCGACATATGCCGAGGTTATCCTGGATCGCTCGTTATCCTATGTGCTGGTTTGTAGGTTACGGCGTCGGTTACACACTTGCCTACGGCCCCCGACCTTTCATTAAGCAAATTACTGACACTTTCATACCTTTCAATTCAGTTAATAATGTCATTTACTTTACCGTGACGCTTATCACGATCGTTTACTTCTTTTTCACTCCTCGCTGGCGAGATAGCTCTTTGGGTAAGCAGATCGATAGATGGGCCCGCAGGGTAATGATGATGGGGTTTGGTGCGACATTTGGCAACGTGGTACAGGGTCGTATATCATTGCTCTTGGGCCGGCTTCAGTTCCTTTTCCGAGATTGGCTGGGAGTGATGAAGTGATTTGCCTAGGGCCGGAAGCCCCAGCTGGTGTGGCATGTTGCTCGGGGTTTCCGGCTGTTATATTTACCGACCTGTGGTTATGGCTAACTGTGTTTCGGAGGGTTCTGAGTTATCTATGACTTTTGCGAAGAGATTGTAGGAGGTCGTGCGTATCAGTGCAGATGGAAAACAAAAGCGCGGTTGAAGCAGCCGATACTATCAAGGTCTGGAAATTAATTCAATCTCAGGATCATGTGTGTGGCATGTAAGTATGTGGTGGAGGTGTGGATATGAGCTCTGGATGGCTCGAGTTTGAGAAACGGGTTAAGGCTCTCATGTCTGAATGGCACATTGTAGGTGCATCTGTTGCGGTGTGCGATAGAGAGAGGGTCATATACGCTAAAGGATTCGGTGTTCGGAACCTGGCAACGTCTGATGCTGTCACGCCAGAGACTATCTTTGGGATTGCATCAGTCAGCAAATCATTCACAGCTATGGCTATCATGGGCCTTGTAGATCAGGGAAAAGTGTCTGTCGATGATCCCGTTATCAAGTACTTGCCGCAATTCAAGCTTTTGGGAGTTCAAGATATGAGCACTATACAAATCAAGCACTTGCTTTCACATACGACAGGGCTGCCACCCATTCGGCGGAGGCAGGATATTGTCAGGTTCGACGATCACATCAAATACCTTGCTACCGAACCGTATACCCTCCTTGGGAAACCCGGTCAGTACTTTAGCTACGCAAATGACACTTTCCTTTTGCTTGGAGCAATTATCCAGCGGGTCACCGGCAGGCTGTTCAGGAGGTACATGACAGAAAACATACTGGATACCATAGGGATGCATCGGTCGACGTACAGCCTTGAAGAACTTGAGCAGTTTGATAATGTAAGTGTGCCTTACATTTATAATAGAAAGTCTAAGACATGGGAGGAGCAACCCTGGCCCAAGCTTGGCACGTACGAAGTAGGAGGCGGTGTACGATCCAATGCGCTTGACCTGGTTAAGTACATCCAGGTATACCTGAATGACGGAGTTTCAAGTAGTGGAAGGATAATCTCAGCCGAGAGCCTTCGGGTCATGTGTACTCCTGTAATCAAGACTGGGCGGAACACCTACTACGGTTTTGGGTTGCAGATTACGCCTAACTACTCTGGCGTGACGCTCATAGAGCACAGTGGAGGCCAGCCTGGCGTGTCATCTAACTTTGGATTTGTTCCCGAGGCAGGCATTGGGGCTGTGGTGTTGACCAACGTCACAGGAATACCTGCCAGCGCAATATGGCTCATGGCCATCAATACTGCACTAGGTCTGCCTATCGATCAGAAGCGCAGCGTGGAAACGGAATGGGAGGCGCCGTTTGACCACCTTGCTCGCCTTGTCGGGGAGTACAGGTGTGCGGAAGGCGGGAATGTTACGATAAGCCTGCAAGGTGGCCAGCTCAAGGCAAAGGTTAACGATGAGGAGTTTGTTTTGAAAGTGAGCGGCGAAGATACAGCCTTCTTCGAAGATATGGGCCAGCAGCACGTGATAAGGTTCTTCTTTGATGATGCTCATAGACCGTGGGCAGTATTGTTCCACTCTCGCATGTTAAGGCGGATTGAATCTGGAGTTGATGACTAAGCCGGAATGCATAACTGGTGTTGAGTACTGAGTGCGGTGAGCCCGTAATAAAACAGAATATCCGGGAGGTTGAAGTGCTTGGGCAGAAGTATTAGCCAATTTGATATAGGTCAGTTTGAAGATTATGTTGCAGCTCTAATGGAGAAAACCAAAGTTCCAGGCGTAGGTGTTGGAATCTCTGTTGAAGGGCATCTTGAGTATTTCAAAGGGTTTGGGGTATCAGATATTGAAAAAAACCAGCCTGTTGACGAGGATACAGTTTTTGGCCTTGCATCTGTGACTAAGTCTTTTACTGCTCTTGCAATAAACCATTTAGTGGAAAAAGGAAAAATATGTTTGTTTCACCCAGTTAAGCGATACCTTCCCGAGTTTAAACTTCCTGTCTCAGGTCAAGAAGGAAAAATTACGATCCACAATTTCCTGACTCACACATCAGGGATCCCGCCACTTCCTTCTCTCGGGTATGTGAACGCGTTAAGCATTCCCCTGGACGAGTTATTGAAAAGACCCGGAACGAGTGGTGCAGCCAGCTGGAAAACGTCTACGGACGATGCTTCCGCTAATGCTAGTCAGGCAAAATCCAAAGATAACACCTCAGGGGGGCCCGAGATTAGAACACACAGAGATCTCCTTGAATTCATAGCTACATATAATTTCCAGCTACTTGGAGAACCTGGACAATATGTAAGTTATTCAAATGACTGTTACTCTTTACTAGGGGAAGTAATAGAAAGGGTATCGGG
>JAAZEL010000033.1 GCA_012512325.1 Candidatus Fermentithermobacillaceae bacterium
AAGCCGAAACCAGGCCAGCTGATGGCGTGTTGCCTTTGCTCCATCATCTGTTTGCGGAACACTTCGGATTGATATATTCTTGCCCGCGAACCCCGAGACTCGGCCAGGACTCCGTCTGACACTCGGCCTTGCCCCCTGGCCGCGATATTGCCGTGATCCGAAGTCACGTAGACGTCAAAACCGCCCTTAAGGAGACGGTCGATGAGATCCACCAGGTAACCTTGTTCAGCCCACAGCTTGACTTGCTGGTGCATGCCGGCGGTTCCCAGTTCCATGCCGTGGGCTATCTTGTCCACCTTGTCTATGACCAGGCCCACGATTTCATACCCGGAATCCGCGAAGGATGCGATGTCATCGACGGAACCCTCTCCCAGGCCTTTGAGGTAGAAGATGCTCTCTTGCCTGATTCCCCGGCCTTCCCAGAAGTTGCGCCAATGCTGTGGTTCATTGGAGGTGGTGGTGAGCGAGTCCCTGAAGTAGAAGGGTGGATTCCCGGAGAACAGCGCCTGCCGGGAGACGGAGGTCAGAGTAGGCACCCAGGCAAACACCTGGTTCTCCTCCAGCCGCCACCCAGGTCGTTTGTCCCTCAAGACATCCCGGATGATGAGCCACTGGTCCAATGCCAGGGCATCTATCACCACCAGGGCGATCCTTCTTGTTACTTGTTTGGAACGGATATACGCGAGATAGCGGGGGATATGGTGTACCATCACAGGCCTGGAGGTGTAGGCAAGGTTGGCCAGCGAACCGTACCTGGCCAGCATCCAGCCGGCAAAGCACTCCTCCAATTGGTCGTGCAGGACGCCGATTTTGGGCTTGATCTCACTTCCTCCATCGGGATGCTGCTCCTGGCTGATCACGAGCAGTTCCGCCCACAGCAGCGCCAAACGCTGCCAATCCCGGTGGGACGCCGTTTCTCCCGGCAATTCCTGGCTGACCCTCTCTAACAGCCGCTCAAGCCGCCGCCATTCTTCGGCTTGCCTATCGACAAGCACCCCTGGCAGGGCCCAGGGAGGCAGCCCCTCGGTACTCGCAACCGGGACGGGCCTTAAGTAGCCCTCCAGGAACAGGTTGTCTATGTACACCCGTATATCGTAATGCTCAAAGGGAGCCTCGGCAAAATCCTCTCCTCTGGCTGCGCTTTCCAGGAAGCAATGCCACTTTTCTTGCAGGAAAGCGAAAAAGGCTTCCCTGTCAGGGATGATGGTTTCCAGAGGCCAATCTCTGAAAACGCGCCTCTTCCTTAAGGAGTAAATCAGGTGTTCGTCCAAGATGTTCGGCAGGGTGACCAGCTTACAATGCCGTGAAAGCAGCATCTTGAGCAGTTCGACCGGTGAATCGATCATGCCCGGTATTATCCCAAAAACATGCTGCAGGATATACTCTCTTGTTTCCCGTTCGTTCAACACAGGCCCATCATAACGCCGGTATTCCAGGTAAAGCTTGTTCAGGTCCGATTTATCCAGGGCTGCAATCACCGGATAGCTGAGTTTGGGGAATATATCAGTCAGACTGAGGGATATCTTCCGACCGGCGTGCCATACGTCGTAGGGGAGAGGGAGCCGTTCACGCTTACGCTCTTGCACTACCACTATCAAACGGGCATCTTCACGGCAATCCCATCTGGAGCGGTAATTTGCTTCGTATGCATAGCGGAAGGTGATGGGGTCCTCAAAGGTCAACACGTCGAATCCCATGGCATCCAGGGTCGAAAGGATTTCTTCGTCCAACACCAAACCGTCGGGGTCAAGAACCACAAGCAGGTTTGATACGTCCGGTTGCAGTCTTTCGCGTATGAGTCTGTGCCAGATCACGAATCCTCACCTTCTATGTAAGCAATCACAATAGCGCTCAGTTCAGGCAAGACTTTCTGCTTTTCCTTGAGCCGCTGGGCCCATTGTTGCTTCTCGTCCTCAAGGTTGGCCAGGCGGTGCTGTCGCACTG
>JAAZEL010000034.1 GCA_012512325.1 Candidatus Fermentithermobacillaceae bacterium
CGCCGCCGACTGGGAAAGGTTATGGGGCTCGGTGCTGGCTGTGGCTGAGGGAGGCATGTGCCCGTTCTCAGACTTTGAGGTAAAACGGATCCCGCCTCTGTCGGTCGAACTCAAGGCACCTTACAGGTGCGATCTCATCCTCACTTACAGGTGCCAGAACGACTGCGCCCACTGTTACGCAGGCGGGCCTCACGTCACCGCAGAGCTTTCTGCAGACCGGTGGAAGCGGATCATTGACAGACTGGCAGACTGGGGAGTCCCTACAGTAGTGTTCACCGGCGGCGAACCTTTGCTGTACGAAGGTATCTCGGAACTGGTACGGCACGCAGAAGACAAGGGGCTCATCACCGGACTAATCACCAACGGCAGGCTGCTTACACAAGCGAAGGTCAATGAGCTGGCAGACGCAGGGTTGGATTTTGCCCAGATCACTCTGGAATCAGTGGTTCCGGAAGTACATGACAAGATGGTAGGGGCAGAGGGTGCATGGGCTGAGACGGTGGACGGCATAAAGAATGCGGCGGCAAAGGTTTACACCACCACAAATACCACGATAACCACGGACAATGCGGATACGGTGCTTGACACCATAAGGTTCATCAAGTCTCTGGGTGTCCGGAAGTTCGGCCTGAATGCCTTGATACGCTCGAGGCGCGGGGTGGCACATGAGGGGCTTGAACTCCCGGAACTGAAATCCCTCATTGAGGAAGTGATCAGGGTATCGGCAGACGAGGATTTCCCGTTCATCTGGTATACGCCGACTTGCTATAAAGAACTCAACCCGGTGGCGCTGGCTTTGGGTGTAAAGACATGTTCGGCTGCCAGCACGGTGATGGCCATAGCGCCGGACGGCAACGTCATGCCGTGCCAGTCGTACTACAAGTCCATAGGCAATGCTCTTACCGACGAGTTCCCCGAGATCTGGAACCATCCTCTCGCGAGGGCGCTCAGGCACCGGAGGGTGCCTGGGACGGCTGAACATCCTGACTTCCCTGCGCTGCCTGACGAATGCGTGTCATGCGAGGAACTGAGCTTATGTGGCGGAGCTTGCCCGTTGGAACGTAAGGTTGGAAGGTAAACTTGGCACTTAGAGCCTTAGCGACAGCCATAGGAAGCAGCCATAGGCGTTGCAGGAAAGGGTGTCCGCTGCACGGCCAAAACCGGTACGGCCAGTGAGTACAGCCAGACGCCGCTCCAACCGGAGCGGCGCCCTTGCTTGGGAAAGCACAGCGTTCTATGCCGGCACTCGTTCAGGCCATATACATCTTCGTTATGTGAACCTTGGCCGCATATTTCGAAGCCCGGCTCGTGGGTGCCTTCTGCTGTAATGCCATTTCCTTTGCGTGCTGCTTTATGTACATCCTCCGCCTCCTGCACAAGCGCAAGCGCAGGCGCAGGAAACGCAGGCACAGGCACAAGCACAGCTGGGAGGGGTAAACCCTCCGTGGTGGCGGGTTCCGCTTCCCTTGCCGCCCGAGATTGGCCTGGACACCACTGACCTTGCCGGGGCGAACACCGACTCTTCAACTTCCCTGTATTTGTGTTCGTTGCCCTCGGTTATTCCACTTGAAATGCCCGTGTACGAACGATACATCATCATGGGCCACCAATAGAAGCCGGCGTACGGCGTTACACGCGGGAAGCCAAGCAGCCACCAAGTTGGATACCAGGATGCTTGTTTCCCGCCATCTTGCCCGGCCTTGAACATGTTCTTTGCCGCCTTGAACTGCTCTTCGTCCTGGATGAGCCACAGGAGATTCCTGTCAAGCTTCTCCAGTTTCAGTTCAGGCGTGTCTGCGTTCCGAACTTCATCCCACAAGGCCGCTATACGGCCGCGGTAGAATGCTTCCGTGTCCTTCCGGCAGTACGGTTTCATCTTTTCATTTACGGATGTAGCCAGGTAACGGAAAACCGCTACAAGTTTGGTTTGGTCAGGTTCTCCCGTGTTTGGGTCAACCGCATCCACGAAGAGCCTTTCTACTTCGGACAAATCAGCCTCATCCCGGATACAAAGCCTCAGTGGGTCGTCAGACACTACTTGTACCTTGCCTTTCTTGATGAGGGAGAAGAGCAGCAGGGTCATGGTCTTCTCAGGAGGCTGCCTCAGAAGCACGGACACTTCTGCCGGCGACAAAGTTTCATTGACGCCGATTCCTTCCATGCTTATGCTGGGCGGCGTGTACTCTTCACGACGGCTGACGGCTATCGCGATTGAAATCAGAAAAGCGACCGCTAGTACGGCAAAAGCGATGCCTATCCAAAGGCCGTCAGAGTGGCTAGAGCCGGGTGATCTCACGAAGGGGTCTTCTTCGGAAGGAATCAGTGGCCCTGGCTCCTGCTTTGCGGGAAGGGCAACGTACTTGCCGGGAAATCCTACATTAATCGAAACC
>JAAZEL010000035.1 GCA_012512325.1 Candidatus Fermentithermobacillaceae bacterium
CTCTTGCACAGCTCAGCCATGCCCCTCAGGGTGCCTTCCCCGCCGATGATCACCAGTCCGTACAAGCCACTTTGTTTGATCCAAGCTGCTGCCCGGTCCTGATACTCAGCTTGTCTGAACCGCTCAGACCTTGCAGTATGGAGAATGGTGCCTCCCCGATGGATTATGTCTGCCACAGAACCCAAATCCATCGGGACAGTCTCACCGTTGAGCAGCCCTTCATAGCCCCTGCGAATACCATAGACCCGCAAACCTGCGGATATGGCTCGCCTCACCACGGCCCTCAGGGCTGCGTTCATTCCCGGGGCATCGCCCCCGCTGGTCAATACTCCAATCTTCACGCTACACCCTGGCAGTTCCTATGTATTGCATGATTATGGAATGAGCTTCTCTGGCCTCAAGCCTGGGCACCAGGAGTTCAACGTGTCTGGCTGTATGCTTATCCCGGGAGCCGGACCTAAGCATCACCATGAGCCCCTCCCTTGCCAGCCTGTCTTTCATCTCTTCTGCCTCTTTCCAGTTAGATGCTACATAGATAACTTTCCACACAGGCAGGCCCCAAGCGCTCCGCAGAAGGCCGGAACTTGAGGGCTTCCCTCCCTTCCCTGTTCGTTATCGGATTCAGGCTAAGTGCTGTTTGCGCTAATCTTAGCGCTGTCGATCTCATAACAATCACGGGCCAAGAGTCTGCGTACCCCTTCGTGCTCTTCTATATTCCCCCTTGCAACCACTATCCTATCCTTTGCCAAGAACCCTCTGGCAAGTTGCCACACCTTGGGGAATACTATCACCTCTATGGAACCATACTCATCTTCCAATGTGACAAAGGCCATCTCTTCTCCAGCCCTAGTTATTATCCTCTTAACCGACGAAACCCTTCCGCCTACGGTCACTTCAGCCCGGTCAGGTATTTCGGCGATATGGGCAAGGGATACCGCGTGCCGCCTCAGGTAATCCCGGTACTTATCAAGAGGATGCCCTGAGAAATACATCCCCAGCAAGTCCCGCTCCCACGACAACCTCACCTCAAGGGGGACTTCTGCGGCGTCTCCCGAAACACCTGCCTGGCAATCTCCCGGGACACCTTCCGCGGCATGTACGGTGACTCCTCCCCGACGTCCCGGGGCACTTGCCCTGGAATATCCCGGCGCGCCATCCGCCGCGTCTACTGGAACGCTTTCGGGGGCATGTCCAGGCACAGCTCCTTTGGCGCCCCGCCGGCGATCTTGGGCGGCATCCCCTGTGGTGTCCCCCGCAACCTCCGCGGATTGGGGCGGGGCCGCAGCCGGCTGGGAAAACAAAGACAGCTGTTGGGGGGACGCTGTGGCGGCACTAGGCGGCGCCGGTTCTGCAGGCGACTCCGGCTTAGGAAGCTCGAACCCTCCGAAAAGGGACATCTGGGCATCCGGCTGGGTGGCCCTCTGGCTTAGCACCTCTTCCAGCCTGTCCAGCTGGTCGAACCGGGTACCCAGCTCATCCAGGGCGCCGCACCTGATAAGGCTCTCAAGGGCCTTCTTGGTCAGGGTCCGGCCCATCCTGAACACCAGGGACTCAAGGGAGTCAAACCTACCCCCTTGCTGTCTTTCCTTCACGATTTCGGCCGCAACTGATTCACCTACGTTCTTGATGCCGCCAAGCCCGTATCTGATAGCCGGGCCGTCGTGGGTTTGTTCCACGGAAAACTCCACCAGGCTGTGGTTAATGCTGGGCCCCTTGATCCCGATACCGAGACGCTTGGCTTCGTCGAGGTAGACACCTACCTTACCCTGGATCCCCCTTACCGAAGACAGAAGGGCGGCCATGAACTCGGCCGGGTATTGGGCCTTGAGGTAGGCGGTCCAATAAGCGATGAGGGCGTAGGGCGCCGCATGGTTCTTGTTGAAGCCGTAATCGGCAAATTTGAGGATAAGGTCCCAGATTTCCTGGGCACACTCGCGGGATATCCCGTTCATGACCGCCCCTTCCAGGAACTTATCCTGCATCTGGACAAGCAGCCCCAGGTCTTTCTTGCCCACGGCCCTGCGCAGTATGTCCGCTTCGCCCAGGGCCAGCCCTGCAACCCTGTGGGCGATTTGGAGGATCTGCTCCTGGTAAACCATTACACCGTAGGTTTCACGCAGCACAGGTTCAAGCTCGGGATGTAGGTAGTGGGGCTTGCCGAACCTCGCCCTTATGTACTCGGGGATCTGCTCCATGGGGCCGGGCCTGCACAGGGCGACCGCGGCCACAATATCTTTGAACTCCCTGGGCTTCATCTCTTTGAGGAAATCCCGCACCCACGACGATTCAAGCTGGAACACCCCCAAGGATTCACCCCTTGCGAGCATATCGTAGGTTTGTTCGTTGTCCAGCGGCACTTCCTCTATGTTCAATGGTTTCCCCCTGCTTTCAGAGACCAGGCGGGCTGCCTTCTGGATAACCGTGAGGGTCCTCAGGCCGAGAAAATCCATCTTCAGAAGTCCCAGAGCCTCAAGGGCTTCCATGGGGTACTGGGTTGTGATCACCCCGTCCTGGGTCTTTCCCAGGGGCACATATTCCCACAGGGGTTCCTTGCCGATCACCACTCCCGCGGCATGCACCGATGAATGCCGCGGCATCCCCTCGAGTTTTTGGGCGGTTTCAATAAGTGAACGGATCTCTTCCCGCTCCATGGCCTTGCGAAGGTCCGGCACCGTCTCAATGGCCTGGGAAATGGTCATGCCGGGCTGGGCGGGTATCAGCTTCGCAATCGTATCTACCTCTGCGTAAGGCAGGTTGAGGGCCCTTCCCACGTCCCTGATGACCGCCCGGGCGGCCATGGTACCGAACGTGATAATCTGGGCCACCTTGTCGCTGCCGTATTTCCGGCGCACGTATTCGATGACCTCGTCCCTGCGGTCATCCTGGAAGTCAATGTCGATATCAGGCATGGTTACCCTTTCAGGGTTCAAGAAGCGTTCAAACACCAGGCCGTGGTCAACCGGATCTATCCCTGTGATGCCCAGTGCATACGCCACCAAACTTCCTGCAGCCGAGCCCCTGCCCGGCCCCACGGCTATCCCATGTTTCTTCGCATACCCGACGAAGTCAGCCACAATGAGGAAGTACGACGAGTACCCCATTTCGCGTATCATCTTGAGCTCATACTCGAGCCTTTCCTGTTTGGCAGGGCTTACCCGGCCCCCCAGGCGTTGGGCTAAGCCCGCTTGGGCTTGCTTCCTAAGATACGAGGAAGTCGTCTCCCCTTCAGGTATCGGGTAGTCAGGCAGGTGGACCGATGACAGATCAAGTTTGACGCTACACCTTTCTGCAATCGCTCCTGTGTTGGCTACGGCTTCGGGCAGATCCTTGAATGCCTCCGCCATCTCCTGGGGGCTCTTCAGGTAAAACTGATCCCCTTCAAAGCGGAGCCGGTTGGGGTCGTAGATGTTGGTCCCCGTTTGGATGGCCAGGAGTATCTCGTGGTGTCTGGCATCTGACCGCCTCAGGTAGTGGCAGTCGTTTGTCGCCACCACAGGGATGCCGTGCCGCTTGGACAGCTCCAAGAGGCCCCGGTTCACCTGTTCCTGAGCGGCGATGCCGCTGCGCTGCAGTTCCAGAAACACATTGCCTTTACCGAAAATGTCCGCATATCTCACGAGGGCAGCAGAAGCATCAGCAAACCTCCCGCGCCTTATCAGCCTCGGCACTTCGCCGTCAAGGCAAGCGGTAAGAGCTATCAACCCTTTTGAGTATTTGGACAGGACCTCAAGGTCAACTCTGGGCTTGTAGTAGAAGCCGTCGAGAAACCCGGTTGACACGATCTTTAGCAGATTCCTGTACCCTTCGTCAGTCTCGGCCAAGAGCACCAGGTGGTAGGGCTCGTCTCTAAGCCCTCTGTCCTTGATGAGCCTTGAGCCCCTGGCTACATAGATTTCGCATCCGATGATGGGACGTATGCCCGCCTCCAGGCAGGCGTTGTAGAACTCGACCACGCCATACATGGCACCGTGGTCGGTTATGGCTAAGGCCTTCATCCCCATATGGGCGGCCCTTTGACACAGTTCATGAATCCTGCAAGCCCCGTCGAGGAGACTGTATTCAGTGTGCACATGAAGATGACTGAATTTACTCATAATTTGTCTCCACCTATTGGAAATGAACGGTTTTTCCTGTAAAATGTACTCAAGCTCTCAGACATAGAAGGTGAATCCGTTGCCCTGGAAGTTTTGCCCAGCATGTAAACAGATTTCCTATTCGGCTGCAACCCACTACGATTCCTGGCCGTGCCCTTATTGCTCCAAGCAACTTAAAGACGAGCCCGAATACGACTTCAATCAAGCAATCCAGCTAAGGAAACAGCACTCGCCCGAGCCGACTGAAACAAACGTTGATGGTCTAGACTGAAACAATATGCGTAACACCTATTCGTCCCGCGCCGGGGAAGTCCCTTCACCGGATTCCCGGAGGGTGTCCGGATGTACGTTGGTCTTGAAATATAGGCACATGTGTTTGAGAGGGCACAGCGGACATGCAGGCTTCCTGGCACTGCATACTTCCCTGCCATGTTGGATGAGCATGAGATGGAAGGGCCCCTTGATCTCATTGGGCACCAGCTTCTCGAACATGTTCTGTACAGACGGCGCCCCTTGCTTCTCCCCCGCCAGCCCTAGGCGCCTGGCGATCCTCAGTATATGAGTATCCACGGGAAACGCCGGCTTTCCCAGGCCGAACACCACCACGCACGCCGCTGTCTTAGGTCCCACTCCTGGCAGGGTGGTCAGGTATTCCATGATTCTCTCCTTAGGCCAGTCAAACAAAGGTTCCAGGGTTATCGCACCGAAATCCTCTTTTAGCTTTGACAAGGCACTGCGTATCTTCTTGGTTTTCTGCTTCTGGAGGCCGCCGCACGCCAGGGCAGCTTCCACATTGCAGGGATCATCGGCGAGCACGCTTTCCCAGTCGGGAAAAGATGACTTGAGTTCGGAAAACGCACGGCCGCTGAGAGTATCATTGGTAGCTTGTGACAGGATTGTCGCCACCAGCACATCCACTGGGTCGTGCCGGACAGGCTCCAGCAGTTGTGAACGGACGTCGGGATACACCTGGCTCACTGCCTCGTAGATTGCCAGGATGTCACCTTGGCTCGGCTGTGAACTCCTGCTGTCTCTCTTGTTTCCTCCTGTACCCTTTGACTTGTCTGCATGGTACGTATTATCATTGCTTCTTGCCTGCTTGGTCAGATCGCTTCTTGCTTGCTTGGTCATATCCCATGCTCCCTGCAGTATCTTTCCGGCAGTGTTCATAGCTCCTCGACTACTTACCTGAACTCAAACTAGTCAGGTTTCGGTTCATGTTTCATGCGTTGGTTCATAGCGCCTTGACTACTTGCTTGAACAGGCGGCCTCGTTCCTCGAAACTTGAAAACATATCGTAGCTGGCACATGCGGGAGAAAGCACCACCGAAGCTCCGGGCTCCGCCATGGAAAAGGCTATGCGCACCGCCTCTTCCAAGCCGCCTGCTTCAGCCATTTCAGGTTTGCTTAGGGACGTCTGCGGCCGCCCTGTACATATCCGTGACGGTCCGGATTCAGTCAATGCCCGCCTCCCGGCCAGATCAGAGCCGGCCCATGCCCTTTCAACAGCCTGCCTAATCTTATCCGCACACCGGCCGATGAGTACCACCTTGCATCTCCTTGCCACAATCCTCTCCGCCAACTCGTCGAAAGGCAAGCCCTTGTCATAGCCCCCCAGTATGAGCACAAGGGGGCCCTCAAGGGAATCTATGAGAGCGATGGTCCGGTCAGGAGACGTTGCAATTGAATCGTTGTAGAAGCACACGCCGTCTAGCTCACGCACAAATTCGATCCTGTGCTCGATACCCCGGAACTTCCTTATGGCTTCTCTTATACCTTCAGGATTCGCGCCCATCTGCATTGCGAGCACGATTGCGCCAAGGGCGTTGGATATGTTGTGTGCCCCCGGAACCCTGAAGTCCTGCTTGTACCCTACTACGCAGGGTGGTGTACCGTCGCCGGGATCGTACACAAGATCATCTCCTTGGAGCCATGCAACCGGAGCATTGGAAGGCCCCGGTTTGGTCTCGGGATACCCTTTCAGGGAGAAGAACCCGGAGCGTCCCGGACACTCAGCAGCTGCCGCCCTGGTGAGGGATTCGTCATAGTTCAAGACCGCCAGGTCCTTCGCGGACTGAAAGCGGAAGATATTCTTCTTCGCCTCTGTGTATTCATCGAAGTCCTTGTGGATGTCCAGGTGATTCGGCCTTATGTTAAGCAACAAGGCATACTGGGGGCTCCTAGTGCACAGATGCAGCTGGAAACTTGACAGTTCAAGCACCACCCGGGCATTTTCGGGTATCCGGTCCACTTGCTCGATAAGCACGGGCCCGATGTTCCCGCCGAGAAAGATGGGAGTATCTGGCATACTGTGCTCAAGCATGAGCTTGACCAGCATACAGGTGGTGGTTTTCCCGGCGCTCCCCGTAACGCCTCCTACTACTGCTTTGCAGCGCTTGAGGAAAAGGTAGATCTCAGTGGAAATCTCGGCTCCTCTTTGCTTGGCTTCGATTACCTGCGGTTGGTGTTTCTTCATGCCCGGGGTGAGGAAAATGTATCGATATCCGGGCAACTTGTCCAGGTAATCGGGACCCAGACTCCATTTGACGCCCATATTGCTGAACTCCTGGTACACTTCGCCGAGCTCTTCCCGGGTCTTGCGGTCAAAGCATGTGAGCAAAGCACCCTCGCCGAGAAGGTAGCGGCAAAGCGCCTGATTGGACTTGCCCATGCCTACCACTGCCACTTCAAGGCCCTTGTACGTCTCAGGCATCTCTCTACCCCCAATAAAGGCGCTTAACAGTGCCCGTCTATCCGAAATCTACAGGAACCCCGGGGTACCGTCAAGTTCCAGCTCTTACGGGCTCCCGATCTTCCAAGACGGCACACCACACATACCATTTTCCTCGTTTTCGAGACCCATGACGACCAAAATGGTACACTTCGTGCGCCGTTTTCCCGGGTCTCCGGAACTACCACCGCCAAAATGGTACACCACGTGCACCATTCTTCTCGTTCCCGGAACCTAGGATGGCCAAAATGGTACGCCGTGTGAGCCATTTTCCTCATTCTTGGCACCTCCGATGGCCAAAATGGCACACCACATGAGCCATTTTCCTCGTTCTCGGGACCTCCGATGCCCAAAATGGCACACCATGTGCACCATTTTCCGTATTCTCGAGTCCTTTGACGCCCAGAATGGCTCACCAGGTGTACCATCCTTCTCAACTCAGTTAGGAAGTTACGCCCCTTGGTCCCTTCTGACCGGATCCGGTTTCGCATCGAGCAAGATTTCGAAATCCGCTAAGCGCGTTCTGCCGGGAGATCGTCCCCGCGAGTTACCGACTGCAATTTGAGCAAGACCTTAAGATATGTTCATTGAGGTTTTGGCAGGCTGCCGGATGTGCCATAATTGGGAGGGCAGAGTGAGTCAGGCACGTGATTCAGGCGGGTGAATCAGGCAGGTGATACGGTGGCCCAAGAGTCAAGAAGCGGAAGATTCCTTGCGATTGCAGGGGCGATACTGGGTCTCGGCTTCAGCTTGGTAGGCTCAGCCCTGCTGGGTCTGTATCTCGGATCCCTATTGGACAAGAACAGCCCTACCAGGGTTTACACCCCCATAGGGCTGATCTTCGGCCTGTTGGTCGGGTTTCACCGTGCCTGGATCATAGTCCAAGGCATCATGAAAAAAAGGAAGTAGCTGGGATCAACCTGCCTGCTCCGGTTTGGGACGCAGGGATGTCCTGGTATCGCGTCCTGTTCCAAAGCCGGCAGCATCCGCTTCCGAACCTCCATCCGGCTTAGCACCTGCTTGAGGCTTGATATCTGCCGGCAGGTCAGCATCTGCTTCCGGCTCCGACTCGTCAACCAGAGGGGCGCCTGCAAACTGCTTCTCATATAGAGCCTTGTACAGCCCACCCTTGGCTATCAGTTCCTCGTGATCGCCAATTTCCACCACGCGGCCGTCCTCAATCACATATATCCTGTCCGCGTTGCGTATCGTGGACAGCCGATGAGCTATCACGATGGAAGTCCGTCCTTGAAGCAGCCTCTCTAATGCTTGCTGGATAAGGTATTCGGTATATGCGTCTACAGACGAGGTGGCTTCATCCAAGATGAGGATGCGCGGGTCTGCCAGGAGCGCCCTTGCAAATGACAGGAGCTGCCGCTGGCCCACTGACAGCCTTGAACCCCGCTCCCTGACCTCAGTGTCGTAGCCGTCAGGCAGGCGGCTGATAAACTCGTGGGCTCCCACGATCTTCGCCGCTTCTTCCACTTCTTCATCTGTTGCGTCCAAACGCCCGTATCTTATGTTATCCCGGACGGTACCGGAGAATATGAACGTATCCTGCAACACTATCCCCAGGTTTCTCCGCAGTGACTCCAATGTCACATCCCGTATGTCGACGCCGTCTGCGAGGATTTCGCCTTCGTCCACATCGTAGAACCTGCAGAGCAGGTTGATGATGGAACTCTTACCCGCGCCCGTCGGCCCTACAAGGGCAATGGTTTCATTGGGCTTGGCTTCAATGGTTACCCCGTGGAGCACAGGCAACCCTGGCTCATATCCGAACACCACGTTGCTGAACTGAACGTGGCCTTCAATCTCACCCAGTTCCATCGCATCTTCTTTGTCTCTTACGTTGGGCTCGGTTTCGAGGATTTCAAACACCCTTTGAGACGACACCCCGGCCTGAAGGATCAGGTTGTACACCTCGGTAATGTTCCTGATAGGCCAGAAGAAGCGGGTCATGTAGTTGAGAAACGCCACTATGGTTCCTACGGTAACCGTGGGGTCAAGCCACGCCATCCGGAGCCCGCCGTAGTAGACGATTAGCGCCGACCCCAACGCACCAATTATGTCCACCAGAGGATGGAACAGGGCGTGGAGCCGCGCCGCCTCAAGTTGAGCCTGGAAGCTCTCGTAAACGGTGTCGCTGAATCTGTCGGCGTTCACCTCTTCCCGGGAAAACGCCTGCACGATTTTCATACCTGATATTGATTCCTGCAGATTGGCAGCTATGTCTGCGATCCGGCGCCTTACCATGTGATATGCCCTGGTCATCCTGGCCCTGAGGGTCCAAACCACCAGGAATAAGAGGGGTACCACGGTCAGCGTGGCCAGGGCCAGTTTCAGGTTCATCCGTATCATCACCGTCATGATGGCAAAAAGGGTCACCAGATCGGTGAGCAAGCCGAGCACTCCCGATGATATCAGTTGGTTAAGAGACTCAACGTCGCTGGTGACCCGGGACATAATCCGCCCTGCCTGCAGTTTGTCGAAGAAATCAAACCCCAGGTCTTGCAGATGGCTGAAAAGCGCCCGCCTCATGGAATACAGCATGTGCTGGCCGGTCCACGACATGACGTATCTTTGGGAAACGCTAAGCACTTCGATAACCAGCATTATCCCCAAGTAGGTCAACGCCGTCCTGGACAAGCCACTGAGGTCGCCCGACGGGATGTCAACGTCTATGGCTCTCCGCACGAGGAGCGGCCCTACGGTGCTAAGCAAGGATATGGCGACGGCCAAAGCCAAAGCCAGCAGCAAGTACCACTTGAAGGGGCTCACAAACCGTTTGAGCTTGGGGAGGTGAGAGAAATTGACGTCCTTAAGGTCAATATTATCTATGTCTAAACCACGTTGGGGCCGTCCCATCAGTTTCCACCTCCTTGGCTTGCAGCGTGTTCAAGCCTGGCTCGAGAATCGTTCAACTGCAATTCCTGCGGCCGGAACTGCAAGTTGTAGATCGAGGTGTAGATTCCGCCCTTTTTCAGGAGTTCTTCATGGGTGCCCTGTTCGGCGATTCTACCCTTATCCAGGACTATGATCCAATCCGCGTTCCTCACCGTGGACAGCCTCTGGGCAATCACAAAGGCGGTCCGGTCTTCCAGGAGCCTTGAAAAGGCCTCCTGTATGCGCATTTCGGTCTCCACGTCCACGCTTGATGTCGATTCGTCAAGCAGGAGTATGCGGGCATCCATCAAGAGGGCCCTGGCGATGGCCACCCGCTGCTTCTGGCCCCCTGAAAGCCCTACGCCTCTTTCGCCGATGACAGAGTCATAGCCTTGGGGCAGGCTCACAATGAAGTCATGTATGTGTGCAGCCTTTGCAGCCGCCATCACCTCTTTGTCGGCAGCCTCAGGCTTACCGTATGCGATGTTGTCGCGTAAAGACGCTGAAAACAGGAATGTCTCTTGGGTGACGATACCGATCTGTCTCCTCAGGCTTTCCAGGGTAACATCACGGATATCCACGCCGTCAATTAGGATCCTGCCCTTGGTGACGTCATAGAACCTGGGTATCAGGTTTATGAGGGTGGACTTGCCAGATCCTGTGCCGCCGAGCACCGCTATGGTTTGCCCGGGCTTCACATCCAAGTTGATCCCGTCGAGGACCATGTGCTCTCCGTCATATGAGAAACTCACACCCTCGAAGGTAACCCTGCCCTCTACGGGAGGCATTGGCTTGGCACCGGGCTTATCTTCCACCTCGGCCTTGGTGTCGAGGATTTCGAATATCCTTTCGCCTGAGGCGATTGTCCGTTGCACCAGGCTTACCCAAAAGCCCAGCCTGCGAATGGGGCCCAGCAGCTGTCCGAGCCACATGTTGAACGCCACCAAGGTGCCGTATGTGATATGGCCCGAGATGACCTGCCAACCGCCGTACCACAAGATGATGCCGAGGGATATCTCCGTGAGCAACCGCATAAGAGCCCAGTTCACTCCGGACAGCCTTTCGGCCTTTACATTGCGCTTAAGCAGCGCCATGTTGTCCCGCTCAAAAATCTCCATCTCATAGTCCTTTCTGGCAAAGGCTTTTACGACCCGCTGGCCGGTGATGTTCTCCTGAAGACGGGCTGTGAGCACCGCAATCTGCTGCTGTATATCCCAGAACATAGGACGTACTTTGGTGGAATAAACCTGTACCCGCCACGCCAGGAGGGGTACCGGGATCATCGCCATGAAAGTGAGTTTCGCGTGATGGGACAACATTATGAACAACGTGGCCGTGAAAGTCACGAATATGGAAATTATCTGAACCAGCCCGTTTGACAGGAACCTCTGGGCTGTCTCCACATCAGAGGTAACCCTGGACATTATCTGGCCCGTTTGGGCTTGGTCGTAGAAACTGAATGACAGCTGCTGAAGGTGGCGGTACAAAGTGTTGCGTATGTCGAACACCACTTTTTGTCCTGCCCAGGACATGCTGAAGCGCTGGAAATACTGGAGTACGCCTCTTATGATAGCTACACCCAATATGGCCAGTGCCCCGTACAAGAGCAGTGCGTAGTTCTTGGACTCGAGTATCTCGTCTATCACCCACTTGATGACCACGGGCTCGAGCAAGTTAAGCCCCGATATTGCGAACACCAGCGCTGCAGCAACCAGGTACCTGGGCCAATAAGGGGCTGCGAACTTCAGCAGCCTCCGAAGCACTTTCAAGGGGCCACCCTCCCTCCGGCTTGTACTATCGGAGCAATCGTTTTTGCAGTCGATAATAACGCCCTACGAAGTATTATCGTACTCAATTGTCTTAGTTATTGCAATCTTAATACAATTTCTCATCGTCACTACCACCGCTGTCATCAGAGGCCCGGTGTGCTTCCCGTGGATTCTTGGCCTGGATCGCCTTCTCGTACCGTTCCAGGAATTGCTGAAGCACTGCGATGTTGGACCTGATTGTCTCGGCCCACACAGATAGGAGTTCGTCACCGTCCGCGGTCACCTTGTACATTCTTCTGGCAGGCCCGGTTTTGGTGGTGTCCCACTTGGATTCAATCATCCCACGCTTCTCAAGTCTCCTGAGGTACCTGTACACCATACCGGGGTCCTGATTGTCTCCAAACCCAAATTCACGGAGCCGCGAAATCAGATCATAGCCGTAACTCACATTCTCAGTTAACAGCAAGAGCAGGCACGGTTCCATGAACCTCTCAGGCCGCACCACGTGTTCCCCATGGCCGCGACGGTGGCAACCGTGGTGATCCTTGTGCCTCCAGTCTTTGTGCATGTGCCCGTTGTGCACCTCTTCACCGCGTTTATCCGGCGTATGCAGGTCTTTGTGCAAGCCGTCATGGAAATGCCTGCCGTTGTGTATGTCTTCGCGCCTGGCTTCATGCCTGCCGTCGTGTATGTCTTCGCGCTTGTCTTCATGCTTGTCGCTGTGTATGTCTTGGCGTTTGTCTTCGTGCTTGTCCTCGCCCTCACCTTCGCACTTGTCGGTAGGCTTGCCCCTGTGCTTGTCGTCCCAGTCTCTGTGGTTCATATCCTTGGTTCCATCGCCCCTGCGACCATGCTCTCCGCTCCCCCCGCTGTCATGATGCATCAATCAACCCTCCCTCCTATGCCGGGTCCATGCCGGATTGATCGACGGCGTCGACGCTCACTTACCAAGCGAGTGCCATATATATGTTTCCTGCACATATATGAATACCACCAGTCGATGGGTAAATCCTTCCTTTCCTAGAAAAACGGCTTGAGTTTCGATTATGTTCATGAACGGTAGCGACCTTGTTGAAGTTGTTCAAGCGGAGGTATTGCCAATAACCGGCAATCCATACTGTAACCGACAGTGGTTGCAGGATTTGAAAGTAGGTGAAGCGAACACACACATGGTGAATACGGTATTGACTCTGAAAATGACAAAGCAAGTTGAAGAGCAAGCTGTCGAAGCACGGGTGGCCCGCGCCCGTGACGGTGATATACATGCACGGGACGACCTGATTAGGGATTACTCGCCTTTCATCCTGAAAACGGCCGCTTCCAGCGTGAAACGATACGTAGTGCTGGGAGAAGACGATGAGGCAAGTATAGCCCTGTCCGCCTTCAACGAGGCAATTGACGCGTTCAAGAGCAAGAGGCCGGGCTTCCTCGCCTTTGCCGCTACAGTCATAAGGCGCAGGCTCATCGACTATTACAGAAAACAAAGCAGGCAGCGGGAAATACCATATTCAACAATGGATGCAACCGGCGCCGGCAGGAACGAACAGGAAGCCTTCTTGGATCCTTCCTGCTTGACGTACACCACCGAAGACTGGCAAGCGGTGGTGGAACGAAGGGACGACATTGAAAACTGGAAGGATACCCTGAAGCAGTTCGGCCTGACCATAAGCCAGGTGGTGCAAGCTGCCCCGAAACACCAAGACGCACGGGAGAGGGCCATGTACATGGCCAGATGTATCGCCAAAAACGCCAAGCTCCGCCGGTTGTTCTTCAAGACCCGCAAAATCCCGATTGGCGAATTGTTGGCCCACGTGCCTGAAAACATGCGTGTTTCAAAGAAAACCATAGAGAGGCAGAAGGTATATATCACCGCAGTGGCAATAGCCATGTCCGGTGATTACCCTAGCATGGAAGGTTACTTCGACGTACTTGACCGGGAGTGGTGACTTAGGTTGCGTTCCAGACAAGCCGTGGTGGTCGAAACATCCAAGAACGGAATTACGGTGCTGACTTCTGACGGGCAATTCCTGTTCATCCCCATTAAGAACAGCGTGTACATGGTCGGAGAGCAGATCAACTTGCCCGACATGAGCGGCTTTTCAGCCGTGAGAAGATGCACCGGCAAACGCAGTTTTTCGCAGTTCCTGAGACGGCGGCTTCTGCCTATCGCCGCGGTAGCTTCCCTGCTCCTGTGCACCTCATTTTTCGGATACACAAAATACCTGGAAGCGCGGCCGTCACTTGCGTGGGTAACCATTGACCTGGTGGATTCTCCCGGAAGCATGGAGCTGGAAGTAAACGATAAGGGATTGATCAAATCAGCCGCGTACTTCGATGAAGAAACCGAGCGCCTGGCAAGTTCTCTCAACCTTTACATGAAGCCTGTGAACTACGCAGTGGAAGTCCTGCTCAAAGACAAACAAAGATGCGGACAGCCTGAAGTGGTGATAGGCATCATCCCCGTGGAAGAAGACCCTGCAAAAGAAAACCCAGTCTTGGACCGTCTTGAAGCAAAGATCCTCAAAGATGTGCAAAAAGCCGCTGAAAAGGCAGCCAAACAAGTCGCCAAGGCCGCGCAGAAAGGCGCCAAAGAAGCTGCGAAAGGATCCCCCGAACACCCCGGCAAAGAGTCTGTCAAACCGGCCGAAAGGCCATCCAAGCAAACCGAAGACCCAAGACAGTCCGGTTCCAAAGGCCCCGGGAACAGCCAAACCTTTGCCTCGGTCAGCGTAAGCCGCATCAGGTTGGACAGGCAAACCCGGGATGTCGCCAAGGAGTTGCAGATTTCCGCAGCCCGCGCGGTGCTGTGGGCGCTGTCCCACAGATTCCGCGATGAACAAATGGAGCATGAGCAGGGTACAAGGGAGATGGCCGGAATTGACCGGGGCTATGAATATGCAGTCCAAGGCGGTAAGGATGCCGGGAACCCTGAAGGTGCCATGGGACTCACCCAAGAATCCCCTGATTCGGTTGAAGAGTCTCGGAGTCAGGACAAACGCGGTACCGGAAAGCCGAATGACTCAAGATCAGATAACGGAAAAACCGACAGCCGGCAGGCCCGGGGACAGGACGAGAAGCAGCCTTCGCGACAACAGCAAGACCAAGCGAATGAGTCCAAGAAGCCTCCCGGACAGGCGAAGAAACAGCCGGATTTCAAGCTCAGCATTCCCAAGGCGGGCATTGAAAGGATCAAAGGACAGGGCCCGGAGATAGACCCACATTACCTGTCGGAACTTGCAAAGGAATGGGCTCAAAAGGTCAAGGAAGCCCAGAAATCCAAGACACAGAGCAATCAAGGCAAACCCGAGGGCTCCGGCAAGCCGGACGGCAAGTCCCCAAATGATGGTTCAGACAATAATCCGGGCAAGGACAAAGCCCACAAACACACAGGCAAGTCTTCAAGTGACAAGGCAGGTAATGCCGGCAACAACAAACAGACAGGCAACAACCACCCGACAGACAAGTCTTGGAACCCCAAGTCGACGAACAACAAGAGCACCGGCGGACAGGCGGGTAAGTCCCCGGAAGACAAATCAAGCAAGTCGAAAAACAGCTCACCGGCCGGGAAACCAAACATCCCGAATTGGACAAAATTCACCCCCTGGGGCAAATAGGTACGCGCCCCGGGGAATGCCGGGAACCCCCTCCTTGGAGCAAACGCGCCGTGAATCATGATAGAATAGTACCTGGCAATTCAAGCGAACCAAGGGGGATCCCGGCCTGAACCCGATTTCATCATTTGCTGATACCCAATACATCGACCAGGCCTTTAGAGACAAGGGCTCCATGTCCCATTTGATCCCCGGATTTGAGGAACGGCCCCAGCAGCGTGAAATGGCCCTCTTGGTGCATCACGCCCTGGCTCAAAAGCAACACCTGCTGGTGGAAGCGGGCACGGGTGTGGGCAAGTCCCTGGCATACCTGCTTCCCGTGTCATACTGGTGCCTCACCACAGGAAAAAGGGCGATTGTGTCAACATATACGGTGAACTTGCAGCAACAGCTGGTCAACAAAGACATCCCTTTAGTTGCACAAATGCTCCGGGCCGGTGCGGATAATCCCGGAACTCTCAACTACGCCTTGTTCAAAGGACGCGGCCACTACCTTTGCCTGCGCAAATGGAACAGGGTATACGAAGACACCCTGAGCAGGCTGCAACTTATGCAGGCAGACGAAGATGACAAAGCCCTTGAGATGTTGTCCCAGGTGATTCACGACGGCACATGGGACGGTGACCGCGATCGGCTCCCCTTCCACGTGTCCAACCGGCTCTGGGGCGAGCTGTGCTCTGAAAGCATGAGATGCATGTCGGGGAAATGTCCGTTCCGGGAATCGTGTTTCTACCAAAGGCACAGGAGATACCTGGATACCAGCCACCTAATAGTGGTCAATCACGCGCTTTTCGCCGCCAATCTGCGGATATATGATGACACTTCCGGCAGGTCGTCGATCCTGCCCGGGTATGAAGCGGTGGTGTTCGACGAAGCCCATCACCTTGAGGCCGTATTCAGGGACAGCATGACTTTCAACGTAGGCCACAACCACTTGAGGCGCCTGTCAGATGATACCTTGAGGTTCATCTCACGGGAGCCCCTTTCGAAGCTGGTTGACCGCCAACGTGCCCAGCTCCAATCGGCTCTTGCCCAGGTGCTGGCGCTCATGGACATGGCCCTGGCAGCTTTGTCTCCGGACCTCTTGTACAATGAAGCGGCGCACAAGGGTAACGCTGCCCTATACCCCGGAAGGGACAAGTACAGGTTGGAGCAACCGGGCAGCATAGATGGAAGGATTCCTGAATCCCTCCGGAACTTGTCCGAAGTGATTGCAGACTGGTCAGACCTGGACTTGTCGGATGAAGATCGGTTCGAGGTCAACGCCCTGGCCAGGCGCTACATGGAAATGGCCCAGCTGCTGGACAACCTGAACGCCTTGGAAGGCGACGGCGAATCCTATGTGTATTGGTCGGAGATGGAAGGGCGCGGAAGGCACAAGTACGTGACCCTAAACGGGGCGCCCCTGGAAGTTGGCCCTTATCTCGCAGAAAACCTTTGGACGGCGGTGCCTACGGCCGTCCTCACATCAGCTACCCTGTCCACAGGCGGTTCATTCGATTACATCCGGCGCCAACTGGAGATAGAGGCGGAGGAGGCGGTAATCGATTCGCCATTCGACTACTACAATCAAGCGTGTCTGTGTATACCCAAGGATAAGAGAGGCAATCAACCTAACAGCCCTGCTTATGACGACTATGTGGCGGAGATGGTGCTTGATATCGTAGACCTGGCGCAGGGCAGGACCTTTGTGCTTTTCACCTCAAAGAAGTCCCTGGAAGCGGTGAGCGACAAGATAAGGGACAGGATAGAGGAAAAAGGCTATCCGGTGTATGTCCAGGGGGACATGCCCCGTCAAACCCTCCTCAAGGAGTTTAAAGGCAGCGGCAATGCAGTGCTGATGGGCCTGGACTCTTTTTGGGAAGGTGTGGACATCCCGGGCGAAGCCCTGTCATGCGTAGTCCTTGCTAAACTGCCGTTTCCGGTGCCTGAAGACCCTGTCATGGAAGCCCGGGAAACCCTTTGGAGAGCCCAGGGGCTCAACCCGTTCACCCACTATTCACTGCCCATAGCCACGCTCAAACTCAAACAGGGCTTCGGCCGGCTGATCCGTTCAAAGACGGACCGGGGGGCTGTGGTGATACTGGATACCCGCATACTCGCGCGGCCCTACGGCGTCTCAATCCTCAAGAGTCTCCCCCCTGCCCGGTTGACCCATGACTTGAGCGACATTGCCCGGGCCATCGCGCCGGCCGACTGAGCCACTGGTTCACAAGCCCTGCTCTGCAAGCAGCAAGCGCACGCTGCAACAAGACCCGGCCCACAAGTCCTTATAACCCCCGCTTTAGGAAACCCTGCCCCGCTCCACCTGCAGCAAATCCTGCTTCATATCACCTCATTCAGCTTCCCTGTAGACTTCTGAAGCGGCTTGCAACCCTGCGCCTGGGGCAAGCTTGGCCCCCATGGACAGGAGCACATCCTCAAGCGCGGCAAACAGGGCCAGCACGTTCGCCTTGGTGGAATTGGTACCCATCAAGCCTATGCGCCACACCTTTCCCTTGAAATCCCCGAGCCCGGCGCCTATCTCTATGCCGAACTCGTTGAGGAGTTTCATCCTTGCAGGCACATCTTCTATCCCTTCAGGGAAGTACACTGTGGTAAGGCTGGGCAAACGGTACTCGGGATCTACCACAAGTCTCATTCCCATGGCTTCAATCCCTGCGATGAGCGCCTTCTGGTTGAGCCGGTGGCGCGCCCACCTTGCTTCGAGCCCTTCCTCTTTGATAATCCGCAAAGCTTCATTGAAGGCGTATATCATGTTTATCGGTGCGGTATGATGGTAAAACCTCTCGCCTCCCCAGTACCTTGAGATCATCGACAAATCAAGGTACCAGCTCTGGCATTTGGTCTTGCGGTTTACTATGAAGTCAAACGCCCTCTCGCCCACGGTGATGGGCGCCAGACCCGGCGGGCAGCTCAGGCATTTCTGGGTGCCCGAGAACACAAAGTCCAGCCCCAGCCTGTCTGCGGGCACTTCCATGCCGCCCAGGGAGGTCACCGCGTCAACCACGATCCTCATGCCGGCCTCATGGGCCATTCGGGCAATGTCGTCCAGAGGCTGAAGTACTCCGGTGGAAGTCTCAGCATGCACGATGGCCACTATCTTGGCATCGGGATGTTGTCTAATCGCTTGCCTGACGTCGTCAGGGTCAACAGGTTTCCCCCACGGCGCGTCCACTCGGATCACTTCGATCCCCATGCGCCCGGCCAGATCCACCATCCGCTCGCCGAACACGCCGGCAACGCAGATGATGGCTTTGTCGCCGGGTTCAAGGGAATTCACCAAAGCCGCTTCCATACCCGCCGACCCTGTCCCGGAAATAGGAATGGTGAGCTGGTTCTTGGTATCGAACACGTACCGGAGCAGCTCGGTAGTCTCGTCCATAATCCCCACAAAATCCGGATCCAGGTGGCCCAGGGTAGGCTCTGAAAGGGCTCTCAGCACGCGGGGGTCCGCATTGCTGGGTCCGGGCCCGAGCAAGAGTTTGTGTTTTGGATTCCTTGGTTTCATGTCCTGCGTATCTCCTTTCACCGAAACCTCTCAGGTCCCGTTGGCAGAATACCTGCTTATACGGCGTTCAGATGGCCGTACCCGCAGGCTTGGCGACTCTTGATTCTTATACCGGACCGCTTAGGGAGGTCATACACGCCCCCGTTCTTCCAAAGCAGCCCTGAACATGGAAGCATTCGACACCAATGCTGCACTTCCTGCTGCGGTTCCCACCACCAGGCCGATCCCGGAATGGCTCCAAATCTGGAGCTGCTCCGGCCATCTGCAGCATCTCCTGTCATACCTCCAGCAACTTCCGTCAGTTTCCGACAAAGTCCAGCTGCCTATACATGCCTCACGGTTCCAGACGGCATAAGAACAGGGGCGGTTGCCCGCCCCTCAGACTAATGCGTTTGCAAGCTGCAATCTACTGAATCCGTACTCTACTGCACCGGCACGGGACCGGATTGCAGCTGCCATACTCCTCCTCAGCACTCACTGTACCCACACGCCAGGCATTTCTGACATCCTTCTATGTGGACCAAGTTCCAGGTGCCGCACGTGGGGCACAAGTTGAACTTCTTCCCCGGGAGCAAG
Organism: Candidatus Fermentithermobacillaceae bacterium; assembly: GCA_012512325.1. Taxonomy (GTDB): domain Bacteria; phylum Bacillota; class Sulfobacillia; order Fermentithermobacillales; family Fermentithermobacillaceae; genus DTU015. Next base: position 19,179 of record JAAZEL010000035.1, read on the forward strand.
GGCAGCTCATCCTGGTACGGATGGATGTCGTCTTCAGCTTCCTCCTCGCCTTCGCGTATGTGGTTCACATATTCGTCGATGAACTGGCCTATGGCATCAGGCACCGAACGCACCCTGTTGGGCCCGAACCCTATGCTCCTGGAACCTCCTATACCCATGAGCTGGTCGGCAATTTCCTGGGGATCCACCCCCGACCTTAGGCCTATTGATACCAACCTGGCGATCGCCTCAGTGAACGCTGCCACATCGCTGCCTGCCTTGCCAATCTGGGCGAACAACTCCACAGGGTGCCCGTCCAAGGCGTTTAGCGTCAGGAACAGCTTGCCTAGGGGCGTCTCCTTGGCGGTCGTAAACCCTTCCAAGGTAGCCGGGCGTTCGATGGGCCTGATCCGGCCCCACACACCGTTCACCTTGCCCTTCTTGCCCGGGCCAAAGCCTGCGTCCCCTTCCTCCGGCTGAGCCGCCTGGTGGGCGGCGGATGCGGCAGGTTCGACGGCCGCCCTGGCACCCACGGTCAGTACCTGCTCCTCGCGGCTGCCGTCCCGGTAAACCGTAACTCCTTTGCAGCCCAGCTTGTAGGCTTGGATGAACACGTCTCTGACGTCTTCCCGGGTGGCGTCGCGGCTGAAGTTCACTGTCTTTGAAACCGCATTATGGGTGTACTTCTGGAAAGCAGCCTGCATTTTGACGTGCCACTCGGGGGTGATCTCATGGGCGGTTACAAACACACGCTTCACGTCGTCGGGCACTTCAGGGATGCCGTGCACCGTACCCTGTTCGGCAATTCGCTCCATGAGTTCGTCGCTGCAAAAACCTCTCGCCTCGGCTGTCCGTTTGAACCTCGGATTGACTTCCACGAGTTTCTTGTTGTCCAGTACGTTCCGGGTGAAAGCTATGCTGAACAGCGGCTCTATTCCGGACGAAGCCCCGACTATTATGCTTATGGTGCCCGTCGGCGCAATCGTGGTAGTGGTGGCATTACGCAGCCTGATGCCCTGGTTGGCGTAAACGCTCTTCTCCCAGTTGGGGAAGACCCCGCGGTTCTTTGCAAGTTCTTTGGAAGCCTCAATGGATTGCTTCTCGATGAACTCCATAACCCGCTCGGCAAGTTCCACCGCTTGTTCAGAATTGTACGGGATACCGAGATCCAGAAGCATGTCCGCCCAGCCCATGACCCCCAGGCCGATTTTCCTGTTGCCGTGGGCCATGTTGTCTATTTCAGGCAGCGGATACCTGTTGGCATCGATCAGGTTGTCCAGGAAATGAACGGCCAGCTTCACCGTATCCGCCAGGCCGTCCCAGTCAACAAACACTTCCGGATCGGCAGCACAGGTCAGTCCTTCTTCCCACGCGACCCTCGTGAAGGCGCCTAAGTTCACAGAGCCCAGGCAGCAAGCTTCATATGGGAGCAACGGTTGTTCGCCGCAAGGGTTGGTGCTTTCGATTTCTCCCAGTTCAGGAGTGGGATTGTCTTTGTTCAAGCGGTCGAGGAACACGATCCCGGGCTCGCCGTTCCGCCAGGCCTGGTCAACGATCTTCTCAAATACTTCCCTGGCGTTGAGCTTGCCGGTGACCTTGCCGTTCCTGGGGTTAACCAGTTCATAGTCCTCTCCCGCTTCAACCGCCTGCATGAACTTCTCGGTGATGCCCACGGAAATATTGAAGTTGGTGAGTTCTTTGGTATCCGTCTTGCATGTTATGAATTCGGATATATCAGGATGATCCACCCGCAATATCCCCATGTTGGCACCCCGTCGCACCCCGCCTTGCTTTACCGCTTCGGTGGCGGAGTTGAACACCTTCATGAAAGATACCGGGCCCGATGCCACTCCACCGGTGGTGCGCACAACATCGTTTTTCGGCCGCAGCCTGGAAAAGCTGAACCCGGTGCCGCCGCCTGACTGGTGGATCAAAGCGGCGTGTTTCAGTGAGTCAAATATGCTGACCATTGAGTCGTCAACGGGCAGCACAAAACATGCGGAAAGCTGCTGCAGTTCACGGCCTGCATTCATGAGGGCAGGCGAGTTGGGCATGAACCTGCGCTCCACCATGGCCCGGTAAAACTCCAGGGCCCTGTCGAGTATGTAATCTTCCTTTTCCCTGGTGAACTCCTGCATCTCGTCCCAGGAGACCTTCATCATCCCGCGCGACTCCAGCCGCTCAAAGGCCATCTTCAAAGTCGCCCAGTCTTTGTCAGATATCCCGGGCAACCCCCTGTTGCCCCGTTTCCCGGGCTTGGCGCCACCTTTCGCCTTTTTCACCGGTTTAGGTTCCCCGGCCGGCTCATCCTCAGCGGTAATCAGGTCTTTCCCTGAGTAAACCCGCGGATCGTACAGGATATCCATCAGCGCGATGTTCCTGGCCGCCCGCCAAAACATGTCCTTCGGGGTTTCGGCAGGTTTCCCGTTCTTGTCTTTTCTAAGATAGCGGCGCTCCATCACGGCTATGGCGTTTTCTGAAAACTCCGCTGCTATTGCATCTAACTCCTTAGACATCAATTAGCCTCCCAATTAGCTTGGAATTAAGGGGCACATCGCCGGTACACCCTACTCGCACAGACTACTCTTGGCGCTGCCCTCTTTCTGATAAGATCCGCTCCACTTCATGCCGGAAGCTGTCCACGTCCCGGAACTCACGGTACACCGATGCAAACCTGACGTAAGCCACGTCATCGATCTCCTTAAGCTTTTCCATGACAAGCTCGCCTATTTCCGTTGACGTGACCTCCCCCTTCCCCGAATCCTGCACTGCTTTTTCAATGGCGAAAGATGCCTGTTCCAGCACCTCAAGGGCTATAGGCCTTTTTTCGCACGCCTTGAGCATGCCCGAAAGGATTTTCTGCCTTGAAAAAGCCTCCCTGCTTCCGTCCTTCTTGACGACGACCAGGGGTTGCTCCTCGATCCGCTCGTAGGTGGTAAAACGCCTTTTGCAACCGGGACACTCCCGCCTTCTCCTTACGGCGGTCATTTCCTCAGTGGTTCTCGACTCTATCACCCTGGAGTCAAGATGTCCGCAAAAAGGGCATTTCAACCTTGTCCACCTCATCCCGCAGGTTTTCCCCGTACTACTGCCTTACTGACCTCGTCCGCCTAATCGCAGCAACCAGGTCGAAAGCGGTCACTCTTTCTTAAACGTGCCAGGCCGGGGCACTAGGGGAGCACCATCCACAAGATGGAAGTTCCCACAATCTGGGAACCCCAAACATGTGTTGGCACTACATATAGGCCATCGTTGCATATTCGACACTATATGTGTGATTCCTTGTGGATAACTGTCTTGCGTAGAGATTTTGCAGTGAATTTTTCTCGGTCCACCAAAAACCGTTCGTGGGTGCCTTGGCCCACCAACTCCACATCATCGGAAGCCGTCACTTCAAAAACAAGCTTTCTGCCTTCCACATGAGTCAGCACAGCATTGGCTGTTACCGTGAGCCCAGGAGGGGTGGCCGCCAGATGCCTTATGTTCACCATGGTCCCCACTGTGGTTTCGCCTTCCTCAAGGTAAGGTTTGACCGCCTCGACGCACGCTTCTTCCATGAGCAGCACCAGGTTCGGTGTGGAAAACACGTCCACGGCACCGCTCCCCGTTGAAGAAGCCAGGGTGTCTTGTGTCACTCTTAAGGTCTTACTGCCCTTTGCGCCAATCGCGATATGCTTCATTGAAAACACCTCACTGCTGAATGCCTCTGTAGTGTTACGCCTCGCCGCCGAACGCCTCTGCAAACGCATGATCAATACGGCGTGATATTACTTCCGCCCGTTCAAAGTGTAGCCCACCTGAAACTCTGCATTCAGCGATTGAACTACAGGACATACCCTCTCTGTAATGGTGACGTATTTCTCGAAGGTCTTCTTGTCAAGCCCCTCGCATTCAATGTCGTAGCTGATGCAGATTTGAGTAAACCTCTTGGGCGTTTTGTCGCTGGTCTTGCCTTCCACAGAGACCTCGAGTTTGTCAGGGGTATAACCGCCCCTCTCAAGCAAGGATTCCATGGTAAGCCCGCTGCATCCGGCCACCGCCATGAGCACCAATTCCATGGGACTGGGGCCTTCCGACCCGGTGGTGATCCCTTGGTTCCTGGAATTCACGTATTCGATCCTGTCATGATACAGCGCAGCTGATACCTTCATTGAACTTACCTCCCTTGATTTGTGCAGGTCAGGCTGGAATACCCTCTGCCGGGTAAGAGAGCCGCGCAAACGGTCATACTGTAATACTCCGGCACAGCAACCGCAGCAACAGCGCAAAGAGATGGTATAATCCGGATTAGGGTTCAGGTATCACAGCCTGGGCCAACTTAGTCTGACTATCACTGAAATGTATTTGGACGATTGATCTTAGGGTACATGAAAAAACCGGCACAGTACAGGTCCATAGATGTAAATACATGCCTTGAGCAGAGGGGCACAAACCCGCAGGAGCTCCTTGCCCGGTCACAGCGCCTCCCCAGGGAGTTCTACGCCAGGACGGCTTTGGAGGTAGCTCCTGACTTGCTGGGCATGCTGCTGGTACACCAAACCGCAGAGGGCGCGACTGCAGGCTTCATTACAGAAACTGAGGCTTATGCAGGGCCTGAAGACAAGGCGTGCCACACGTACAACATGCGGAAAACCGAACGCAACCAAGCCATGTACGGACCTCCGGGAACCGCATATGTATACTTCGTGTACGGGATGCACTACTGCTTCAACGTGGTTGTGCTGCAGGAGGGAATCCCCCACGCAGTGCTGGTGAGATCGGTTGAACCTGTGGCCGGCCAACATCTCATGCATAAGCGGAGAAACGGCAGACTACCCTTGGCATCAGGCCCTGGAAGGCTGTGCCAAGCCATGGGAATCGGCAGGCAGCATAACGGTGCGGACCTTGTAACCGGAAACCTATACATCGCCCGGCCCGAGGGCACGGGGCTTGCCGGTGAGTTCCCCGCGGTGGCAACCCCGAGAATAGGTATTGATTATGCAGAGGAAGCCAAACACTACCTGTGGAGGTTCATGCTCGTCCCCAAACACACGGGCAGCTGAGCTATCTCATGCGTTGAGTCCGTCGGCATGCCGAAAACCGGTGGCTGGAACTCGAACTGCATGGTTACCATGGTCCTGCAGCCAGAATCAGGCTAACGGATCCGTTCCCCAAAGGTGTTGAGGCTCACAAGGTTACACGGGATCCCCAGTTTCTCAGCCATCGCCCGTTCTCGCCCGTGACACGAGAACAGCAGGATCTGGTGGCGTTTAGAAAGCTCCGAGACAATCTCCAGTACCCCTTCAAGCCGCTTATCGTCGTATTGGACGAACGAATCATCCAGGAAAAACGGGAACGAATCGCTGTTGACTATGAGCTCCGCAACCGCCACTCTGAGGGCAAAATAGCACTGGTCCACAGTCCCGCACGAAAGGCTGGCCACGGGCGTTTGGGACTTGTCACCCGGATGGATGACGTTCAGCTCAAGATCAGGGGATATCCTTGTCTCAAAATGCCGCCCACGGGTTATCTGCCTCAGGATCTCCCCCACCCTTTGGTTTAGCAAGGGGGCAAACTCCCGCCGCAGGTTCCTGGACAGATCTTCAAGGGTGTTGAGGGCAAGGTCCAACGCGGCCTTGTCCTGGGCAAGTTCTTTCTCGACTTCCATAACCCTGGCAAGGTCTTCTTCTATGGAATACACAGGCCGCCCCTGGCGCTGCCTCAGGGCCACCTCTTTTTCCATGGACGCCTTGCGTTCGCGAAGCTCAGCGAGTTCAGCCCTGATGGCGCTCAGATGCCTCTGGGCTTCCTGATAATCCCTGTCAGACAGCCCGTTCTCCGCTTCATCCTTAGGTTCATCTTCCAGGACAACCGGTTCGAACATGCCTGTTCCTGAACCCGATGCAGCTGCCTCCGCCTGGCCGCCTGCACGATCAGCGGGAAAAGCGTGGGCAACGGCAAGGGCGTCTTGGAGCTCCATGAGTTCGGCTTCAAGGTCACCAAGGTCCCTCCCTGAAAGCACGGCACTTAGCTTCTCTCTCAAGTGACCCAGGGTCCTGGCGGTGTCCGTGTATCGCTCGTGGGCGGCGATCTTGTCATAGAGCTCCTGGACCGACCCTACGCCTGCCACCTCAAGCAACTCTCTTTCAGTCCGCTGTAACGACCCTTGCCTTGCCCTAAACCTGGAGAGCACGGCTTCAGATTCGTGTATCCGGGAGTCAACATTAGCCTTTTCGGCTCGCAGTTCAGCCGCTGCCCTCAACTTGGATTGGAGCATCTCCACTGCCCCTTCAGTTACCACCTGGCCGCGGGCGAGACATCCGGTCTTGACCAAGACCGAAACAAGTTCCTCTTCTGTCGATGACAATTCCTGGGAGGCTTCATACCAATACCTGTGAGCCAAGTCGTATTGCTCCCTGGCATTGAAGAGGCGTGCGCGGAACTCCGATACCTGCTGCACCTTGCGGCGCAAGTCTTCCACTGAAGCCGCCCCGTGGAGTTCCAAGTAATCGTTGAGGGCTGCCTGGGCGTTAGCCACCCTCACCGCCTGCTCCTCAACCAAACCTACCGCGTGGTTGTACACTGCTTCCGCTTGGGCTCTCACATCCATGGCTTTCTTGCGCATGTACGACCCGATGCCGAAAACGGCTATGGAGATGGCAAACGCAGGCACCGCCAATGGCAAACCCAGGAAGGTGAGAGCAATTGCTATACCCAGCACTCCCAGGGAAAGGGCGTACATCCAACTTCCCGCTCCCCTTACGTCGGCTTGTGCCAGGCCGGCTCTTGCCTGCTCCATTTCTATCTCAAGCTTGGCCTTCTCCCGTTCAGCAAGCACCGCTATCTCCCTGAGGCTTTCGGCTTCCGCCAGCACATCATCTACACCGGTCAAATCGCCCAGTTCCGCCGCTTGTTCTTCCAGGCGCCTGAGTACTCTTCTGGCCTCATTGGCATGCCTTTCGCTCCTGCCTGCCGCGGCCTTGCAAGTAAGGTACTTGGAGTACAACCCTGACAGTTGATCCTGGGTAAGCCCTGTGGAAGCCACCGCCCCGTATTGCTCCAGCATATCCGCAAGGGCTTGACGCCTGTCCTCCAGGCCCGCAAGTTCCGACTCAAGCTCTGCTATCCGGGTCTCCACCTCTTGTTTGCTCCTGACCACTTCTTCCAGGTCTTGTTTGAGGCTGTCAGGCATGTGCCGCGCCCAATCCAGCCGGCTTAAGGTGCGTTCAAGCTCCCCTATCTCCCGGGTGAGCTCCTTCGCTTGGCGTACGACCCTTCTGAGCAATACAGCCCTTATCCTGTCGGCCTGCCTGGAAGCTTCCCGGGCTTTTTCGGCCAGTTCCTCCTCTTCCTGCCTCAGGCGGCGCAGCTCAACCATGATCTTCCTGACCTGGGCTTCCCGCTCCCGGGCCTCCTCAAGTTCCGCGGTGAGCTCGGCTCTTTGCTGCTGCACCACGTCCAGCTTGGCCCGGGTGCTCCTGGGAGTCTTGATCCTCCCTCTTTCCACGTTGAGTACAGCCAGCGCCTGTGCAAAGCGAAGATCGTCTCCTGTGCCTTGCAGTATGCTTTCAAGTTTCCCCTGGATCTCAAGGCCCAGGTCTCCGTCCTGTACGCTCCCCAGCTGGCCTATCCAGATTGTGTTGCGGAATTCCTTGGCCGACAGCCCCAGGTGTAGCTGGGCGAAGTTGTACTCCTTGCGGGAATCCTGGGCGAATTCATGGGCTATCTCTTCGCCTGTCACGTCGTCGTAGATCTTGGTTATGTCGGGGTCAAACCATCTTTCCACACGGTAAAGCCTGCCGCCGGCTTCGTATACCAGGATACCCTTGTACTCCCGGCCGGCCCAAGGCCTGTACCTTTCAAATTCAGGAGTCCTGTAAGCCCTGGTGCGCCCTTC
>JAAZEL010000036.1 GCA_012512325.1 Candidatus Fermentithermobacillaceae bacterium
TATCTCCTATAGCCGACGCGGGCTTGCCCAGCCGGGAAAGGCTGATCTACACATCAGCAGCCGCCCGCATCGCCGAGAGCCTGGCCATGCCCGATGTACTGATAGCCCCCTTGGAAAGCCGGGTTATCCCTCTACCCCACCAGCTATACGCCCTATCCAGGGCGGTTTCGGGCAACAAGATCCGGTATCTTCTTGCCGACGAGGTAGGCCTGGGCAAGACGATAGAAGCTGGTCTAATCCTGCGGGAGCTGAAGCTTAGGGGGCTGGTCAGGCGCACCCTGGTGGTAGCGCCCAAGGGTCTGGTGTGGCAGTGGGTACAGGAAATGGAGAACCGTTTTGGGGAGTTTTTTCACCTGCTCATGCCTGCCGAAATCTCTGCTATGTCCCATTTTCAGCAAGATGCCAACTTCTGGCAGCGTCTTGACCAGGTAGTGGTTCCTATGGACGCTGTAAAACCTCTGCAATCCCGCCGGGGATGGACCAGGGACCAAGTGAATCGCCATAACCGCCACCGTTTCGAAAACCTTATCACTGCAGGCTGGGATTTGATTATAGTCGACGAGGCCCACAGGCTTGCAGGCAGTACCGATACCGTGGCCAGGTACCGCCTGGGCCGCGCCCTGGCTCAGGCGTCTCCGTATCTGCTGCTGCTTTCGGCCACCCCTCACCAGGGGAAGACAGATGCCTTCCACAGGCTCATGGCCCTTCTGGACAGAGACGCGTTTCCCAGCGTTGAGTCCATTGACCGGGAGCGAGTAAGCCCGTACGTAATCCGTACCGAAAAACGCCGGGCCATCGACGACAAAGGCCAACCGCTGTTCAAGCCACGCCTAACCCAGCTTGTTCCGGTGCAATGGGAGGCTAGGCATAAGCAGCAACGGGAGCTTTACCAGGCGGTAACCGAATACGTGCGTGAAGGGTACAACAGGATGCTAGAAGAAAAGCGAAACTACATTGGCTTCTTGATGGTCCTTATGCAACGCCTGGTCGCCAGCAGCACCAGGGCAATCCGTACGGCATTGGAACGGAGGCTTGAAGCCATCAATCAAGATGCTCCATCTTATGTGAGCAGCGACATAGACTTGGAGGAAGACTGGTGGGATCTGGACGGACAAGAGCAGCTTGAACAGATTCTCAGGTATCGTTTGGCCGCCATAGCCAGTGAGCGGCAAGAGGTGGAGCGTCTCCTGTCTCTGGCGCATCAATGCGAACCTCAACCTGATGCCCGGGCCGAAGCTTTGCTGGAATGGATGTACCGCCTGCAAGCCGAGGAGAACGACCCTGAGCTCAAGTTCCTCATCTTTACGGAGTTTATCCCCACCCAGGAGATGCTAAAGGAGTTCCTGGAAAACAGAGGCTTCAGCGTGGTTTGTCTCAACGGAACCATGGGGTTGGAGGAACGGCGACAAGTCCAGGAGCAGTTCGCCGGTCCCGCCAGGGTGCTTATATCCACCGATGCCGGAGGCGAAGGTTTGAACCTCCAGTTCTGTCATGTGGTCATCAATTACGACCTGCCGTGGAACCCAATGCGTCTTGAACAGCGTATCGGCCGTGTGGACCGGATCGGTCAGGAACATGTGGTGAGGGCCCTCAACTTCATGCTGGAGGACACCATTGAATACCGGGTGTATGATGTGCTCCAGGAGAAACTGGCTGCCATCCTGAAGGATTTTGGGGTCGACAAGGTGAGCGACGTGCTTGACTCGGCTGAGATGGCATCGGGTTTCGAAAACCTGTACAAAGAGGCTATCTTCAAGCCTGAACAAATCCAGTGCCGGATCGAGCAGATGGAGGCTGAGCTTAGACAACGCATCCGGGAGACAACTGCGGCCAACAGGATTTTGGAAGCCGAGGCGGAGCTCGACTTCCGTCTGGTAGAGAGGATTTCAGGCCATCCTCTTCCCTACTGGGTAGAACGCATGACTCTCAGCTTTTTGGCAAGTGAGGGCGGAAGAGCAACGGCCAAACTGGCTGGGTATGACTTGACCTGGCCCGACGGCTTCAGCATGGAAGATGTCACCTTCTCCCGGAAAGAGGCGGATAAGCACTCACTCACTTATCTGAGCATGGAAGATCAGAGGGTTCGCGCCCTCGTTACTTCCCTACCCCTGGCTGTGGAGGGTCAGCCCCTTGCCAAGGTCAAGATGAAAGGGCTGCCCAAAGAGATAAAGGGCTACTGGTCCTTGTGGCAGGTGTCTTTTGTGGCGGAAGACATCCGGAAGGTCCGGGTCTTACCCTTGTTCCTGCAAGAGCAAGACGGCAGGCTACTCATGCCCACCGCTCGTAGGATATGGGACATGATGCTACAAGAAAACCCTGCGATCGAAATCCAGGGATACATCACAGGCCGCGAATCAGAGGAAATCTTCGATAAGCTGCAGAAACATGCTGTACAATACGGTCATGACCTCTTTCTTGAACTAAAGAACCTGTATGAAGCACACCTGGAGCAAGAACGGGAAAAAGGAGAATACGCCTTCCAGGTCCGCAGGCAGGCGATAATGAGGATAGGCTTGCGCGCAGTGCGACAGCACCGCCTGGCCAACCTTGAGGACGAGAAGCAACAATGGGCCCAGCGGCTCAAGGAAAAGCAGAAAGTCTTGCCTGAACTGAGCGCTATTGTGATTGCTTACATAGAAGGTGAGGA
>JAAZEL010000037.1 GCA_012512325.1 Candidatus Fermentithermobacillaceae bacterium
ATCGTCAACGATATATTTCACCAATCCGTGCTCTATCTCGACTCTTCCCATTTCGTCCTCCTGTGGGGCATAGGTACTGTCAGTACATTCAGGTACCGTCGATACATTAATATACAATAATACATCCTACCGTTTGCTTCCTCCTGCACAAACGATCCCTGATATGTTATCATTCTAGATGGTATCCCATGCAATCTGAAGTCTGCTACTTTGAGGAGGTAGGCTACATGAAGCAAGTGGTCAAGCTAGGCTTGACTCTGGCGCTTATATGTGCTGTGGCCGGCATGGGACTGGCGGCAGTCTACGCTACGACCAAGCCTATCATCGATAAACGCGCTGAAGAAGACCTCTTAAACGCAGCAATGGAAGTCATTCCCGGGGCTTCCGCAGTTGAACAGCAGGAACTTGATGGCGCCAGGTACTGGCTGGGCAAGAAAGGTTCCCAGGTGGTTGGAGCAGCCATGCAGGTGGAAGCCCAGGGTTACGGTTCTGAACCCGTTGAAATAATGGTCGGTGTTGATACTGACGGCACCATAACAGAAGTGAAAATTGTCTCCATGTCTGAGACGCCCGGCATTGGCACCCGCGTCAAAGACGAAGCCTTTCTGTCTCGGTTTAGGGGAACCGCCAATCCAGCAGAAGTTGACGGCATTTCAGGGGCCACCGTGTCATCAGGGGCAGTAAAAGGCGGTGTGAGCAAGGCTTTGAGCTTCTTGTCGTCAATCGTCGCGCCGGGTGAACCGGACGGGGAAGTTGTGATAGAGATCGCGGCCGTTCCTGACGGGGCGTATGAAGGTACAGGCAAAGGGCTGTTCGGGCCCATAAAGGTATCTGTCACCGTGAAGGACGGCAAGCTTGCTGAAGTCAAGGTCCTGGAACACAGGGAGACTGCAGGGATTTCCGATCCTGCCATCTCAGGCATTCCCAAGGCCATGGTTGACAAGCAAACCCTTGATGTTGACGCCATTGCAGGAGCCACCTTTACCAGTGAAGGTGTCATCGAGGCAGTTAAGGATGCCTTGAAGGCGTTTGGCGTAAGGCAGGGCGCAGGGGACCGACCCAAGGACATCACGGAGTTGCCTGATGGGGAATATGAAGGTACCGGTAACGGCTTGTTCGGGCCCATAAAGGTGTCCGTAACCATGGAGGGCGGCAAGATTACGGATATCAAGATACTTGAGCACAGGGAGACGGCCGGAATATCCGATCCGGCATTCAGGTATGTTCCCGAAGACATCATCGAAAAGCAGAGCCTTGATGAGGTTGACACGGTTGCGGGGGCAACCTTCACGAGCGAAGGGATCATTGAGGCGGTGAAAAATGCCCTCCAAGGGTCCGAGTAAGAAAATAAGGGTCCTCTTGTGTGACGATCACGCCCTTGTACGGGAGGGCACGCGGCGGTTGCTTGAAGGGGAACCTGACATCGAAGTGGTGGGGGAAGCTTCCGACGGGTTTGAAGCCATTGAACTGGCCGGGAAGCTTTCCCCTGATGTGATCGCCATGGATGTATCCATGCCCCGCATGAACGGCATAGAGGCCACCAGGGAAATCAAGCAGAACTTCCCCCATGTATTCATCCTAGCCCTAACCGCCTATGACGACTTCGCCTACGTTTCACGCCTGATTGAGAACGGAGCGTCAGGCTATATATTGAAAAGCGCTCGGTCGGAAGAACTGATCCAAGCCATAAGGGCCACCGCCTTGGGGGAATGTATCCTCCATCCCGGTATTGCCAGAGAAGTGTTTTCCAGAATAGCCAGGAGGTCCGGCAATCAGCCGGAGGTCCGAGACGAAACAAGGGGAGATGTGCCTCCAAAGAGCGAGGTTGAGTTGGCCGGGGACTTGGAGCATACGCGCCGGGAGCCTTCATCCAGGCTGCTCACGGAGAGAGAGACTCGCATCCTGAAGTTGGCGGCCAAGGGGCTTTCCAACAAAGAGATCGCTTTTGAACTCCGCGTCAGTCCCAGGACTGTCCAGTCCCACCTAAGCTCAGTGTTCGACAAGTTGGGGGTCAGCTCACGGACTCAAGCCGTGGTGGAGGCGCTCAAGCAAGGCATCATCAGGCGGGAAGACATCGAGGTGAGCTCGGGTGGGTGAAATGCGGCTGTGTTTGCTTTGGAGAAGGGCTTAGAAACGGAAGGCATTGAGGTGAACCCCGTTGGGTGATATGCCCGGGTGGAAAGCGGGCACTTTTCTCTTGCTCGAAATGGGAAGGATAACCCGGGGCAATCTTACCCGGGATGAAGCCCTGGATAGAATCGCCAGGCTCATCCTAGACAGTTTTGACATTGATGCAGTAGCCATCCTGGTGCATGAACCGTCCTCGAGGTCAGCATATGTAGTGTCGTCGGTTGGCAAAGCTGAGCTTCTGGTGTCGTCAGACATCACCTTGCGTGTGGACGCTGATTCGTGCCTTATGCAATCCGCCCTCAACCCGCACCGCCCCCTTGTGCTGACCAAAGGTCACAATGACTCGGTCCTGGGACACCTCATGTTTTCTTTTGCAGCCGTTGTTCCTATGAGCCTCGGGCAAGAGGTAACAGGTTTTATGATACTGGCCCGTCAGGAAGACATTCCCTTTTTCCAGGCTGACCCTGAGCTCATGATGGCCGTTGCCAGCCAGGCGGCCATGATAGCTTCCAAGGCCACCCTGATCGAGAACCTGAAGCAATCTGAAGAAAGATACCACATGCTCATGGAAAACGCAGGGGACCTTGTTTTCGCGCTGGACAGGGGCGGCCGCTTTCTGTACGTGAATTCCCAAAGCGTGGACATGCTGGGGTACAAACCTGAAGAACTGTGCGGGAGATATTTCGGGGAGTTTGTGACCCCCGAGTCGTGGGCGAACACCGTGTCCGTTCTCAAGAACGCAGTGCGCAAACGGCAAAAGCACATCGAATACTCATGGCTCATACAGCGGAAAGACGGGCACATGGTGAAGCTGGATGTGCGTGCTTCCCTCTTGTATCAGGGTTTCGAGTTACTCCACCACCAGGGAATCGCCAGGGATACCTCGACTGAACAGCGCCTGTGGGAAGAAATCGAGAAGCGTGAGAAGGCGTTGGATGTGTCCAGAAGCCGTGAAGAGAGGATGCGGGAGTATCTTTCTGTGGCTGACCTTGCCCAGGAAGAAGAAAGGGCCAGGATTGCCAGGGAGCTTCACGACGGGGCCATCCAATACCTGGTGGCCCTTAGGAGGAAACTGGACCTCTTGGAGAAGACCCTCTCTGCTGAGCAAGCCTGCGGTGACAGCGCCAAAGGCCTCATCAGGGATATGGATTCCCTGTTGGATGTGACAATAGCAGACTTGAGGGAGTTTGCCGGGAATCTCAGGCCGCCTGTACTTGACGATTTCGGCTTTGTGTCAGCCTGTGAATGGCTATGTGACCAGGCGGAACGGGAAGGTTTCCGGGTGACGTTTGATGTATCCGGCGCTGTTCGGGAGATTCCGCGGGAAGCAGAGGCCTTGGTGTTCAGGATAGTGCAAGAAGGCCTGTCCAATGCGGTGAAACACTCGGGGGCGGACCTGATTGAACTCAAGCTCCGGTTTGAAGACGAGGCACTCAACATAGAAATAAGGGACAACGGCAAAGGGTTTGATCCCCCGAAAGCTGCCCAGGGTTCTTTGGTGGCTGCAGGCCAGATGGGCTTGGTTGGCATGTTCGAACGGGCGGAATTGCTCGGTGCATCCCTGGAAATATCCTCAGAGCCAGGGAGAGGCACGCTCCTCACTATGGAGGTCCCCATACCCCGTTAGAACGCCTACCTCTGCTGAGGGGCGATATGGGGTGAACTCCGTTGTACTTGACCTCACTCTGTAGGCCCCATTCCGGAGGGGCTCACCAGAGAGAGATGACCATACAAGAGTAGTAGACATCACTCTGGATGTCCCATAGCCCGCAAAAACGCCTAGGCCAAAATGCTTAGGCGGACTGCCGGGATGGCTGACGAATTTTCAGCGTGCTCCCCTTACTATTGTTGGTGACGAGAGCATTGACTGGAGGGTTGCACCGTGGCACTTGAACTGTCAGCACATCCGGCAACGGAACATGTGGTAGGCGAGGACTTGGCCCTTGCCCGGAGAGTCTCCCGGGGCGATGAGGAAGCCTTTGAGATACTGTACAATCGCTATTACAAGCAAATCTACCTTCACATATGGGGGATAGTGAGAAACAGTGAGGACGCAGAAGACCTGACCCAGGAAGTGTTCCTGCGAGTCTATTCCTCAATCGATACATATTCGGGACGCGCGTCTTTGGGGCGGTGGTTGAGAAGGGTAGCCACAAACCTTTGTATAGACAAGATGAGAAAGAAGAGGGTACCCACGGTATCGTGGCCTGTCTTGACAAGCAAAGACGGAGATGAGCAGCCCGTTGATTTTCCTGACGCTGGGTACGGACTACCGGAGTTACTGGAGGCACAGGACGGACGGGACGTTATCATGAAAGCCATAGAGTCTCTGCCCGAGTACTACAGGGATACTGTGATCCTCCACGATATACTGGAATACCCGGGCAAAGAAGTCGCCAAGCGGATGTCCTGTCCTGTAGGCACCGTCAAGTCCAGGTTGTCCAGGGCAAGAAATATCTTACAGGCAATGGTTATGGATTCGGGAATGGTTATGGATTCAGGCTTGTGTGCCGGTTTAGCCTAGTCTTCGAACTTGTTCATCCTTCCAAGGAACCTGCTGGTTTTTTTTGTACGGGTTTTTCAAGAAGGTGAAGGATTTGTCGATTCCCTTGTAACCGGAATTCCCAGCTCGGGCCTGAGAATATACATGGAATAGCGGGTCGGCCAAGACCATTGCCCAACAGCGGGTATCTGCCGGTGGTCTGAGACCATTTCCGGAGCAGGATTATGAAACGGAGCAATCGAGTTCTTCCGGTCCTTCTTGGGCTATTGATATCCGTTTCCCTTTCGGGTTACCTGATAGTATTGCCGGGAACCCGGGTATGTGGCATAAACCTGGGTTGGTCAAGCTTCACCCAAGCGGCCCGGGTCCTGGAAGCCGAGCTAGCCTGGGAAACACGTACCCTCGAGGTCATAGGGCTTGACGGGGGTTGCAGGTGGTATCCCGTGACATCTATGGGGATTATCCCGGACACCGAAAGAACCGTCATGACGCTACGACGTCCGGTGTGGCTTATCGCCAAGAGGGAGTATCCCCTCCTGCTTCACGTCGATGAAGAACTCAAGGAATTGTGGCTCGATGAAGTCGCGACCCATTTCAGCCAGGACCCTGTAGATGCGTCTTTCAGGATCACCCAAGATGACAGGGTAGAGGTGACTGACAGCAGGCCCGGTGTCTTGGTGGACAAGGACGCCCTTAGAGAGCGTGTGTTCGGCGGCGGACAATGGACCGAGATCCCCAACCGGGTTTACCTGCCTCTGATTTATACAGAGCCTGAAGTAACCTCTGAGGAACTGGCAAGTTATCTTCCTTTGGAGGTCATAGCTTCTTTTTCCACCTACTATGAGGACAACAATGACCGGGCGCATAACATAGCACTTGCAAGCGCCTGTTTGGACAGCCTTACGATTGACCCGGGACAGGTGCTGTCATTCAACCATATCACCGGCCCTAGATCGAAGGAGCGGGGGTACCGGAAAGCCGGGGTATTCATAGGAGACCAGGTGGTGGACGATTACGGTGGAGGAGTGTGCCAGGTCTCAACCACTCTGTATGTGGCGCTGCTCAAGGCTGGTTTTGAAATCGTCGAGCGGTACAACCACGGAATGCCTGTAAGCTACGTGCCTCTCGGATTGGATGCCACTGTGGCCTATGACATTTTGGATCTCAAGATGAAGAATTGCCTGGATGCGCCGTGCATTTTGAAAGCCCGCGCGGAAGACGGGTGTTTGACCGTCAAGGTATTCGGGAAGCAAGTCCCGGGCTTGGTTATCGAGGTGGAAACCAGGGTGATTAAGGAGATTCCCGCCCAGCTTGTTCCCGACGGTGCTATGGACGGCAATGGCCTGGGCGGTGATGAAGGCGGAGATGTCCCTAAATTGCGAAGCGGCTTCATGGTTGAAACCTGGCGGAAATACATCCGTGAAGGCAATGTGGTAAAGGCGGAAAGACTCAATTCAAGCTGGTATCCGCCTGAAAAAGAAAAGCCCAAATCCCCTTGACTTTACCCCTTACGGAGCTTATGATAATAACCAAACAAGTGTTCTATCGAACAGGTGATCGCATGTCCGAGATCCATTACTTCAAACTGATAGGGGCAAGGGCATATCAGGAAAAGGTCAACCGCAAAATTGATCCAGGCTTTCCTCTTGCCGTATCTTTTCAAGACAGCATCTTGGATTGTGATGAGCACTCATTTAAGGACGGAGTAAGGCCGGGGGACACTATAAGACAAGCAAGGTTAGCATCGCCTTTGTGTAAGATAGTCCCGGTGTCTGACCCTACGTCAAATGAGCTCAAACATATACTCGATGCCTTTGCGACCATGACTCCGTTTATTGAGCCCGATACAGAAGGCTGCGGGATTTTTGTAGAAATCCCTGTTGGTAAGCCATTGGATGAAGGTTTGGCGCTGCTGGACGGCATGTTCCACATCGCCGTCGTTGCAAAAAGCCGATCAAAGTTCCTGGCGAAGGCTGGTTCTGTGTGGACGGCCCAAAAGCTATTCCGGGAACGAAAAATAAGGCCGGGTAAAAAGCCGTGGGGATATGTAGAAACAGGCGCAAACTACATTTCAATAGACATCAAACAGGGGAAAGAAGCGGTGTATTCAGCCGGCCTTCCCCTCTCTCTGCTATGGCCTTTACCGCCGGATGTGATATCCCATCTGTATGCTTTAGGATTCAGTACATTTAAAGATTTACAGCAAATGGTGGCCAACCGGCTTACGTCACAAATAGGCGATTGGGCGTACCCGGTTATTGACTGGGTAAACGGCCGGGATTGCTCCCGGGTGAAGCAGTTGTATCCCAAGCCATATATTGAAAAAGCAATCCCCATAGAAAACCCCATGGCTGATTTTACGCCCCGGATATTTGAGCCTGCGCTGCGAGAAGTATCGGAACAACTGATCCAAAGCGGTACAGGCTTTAAGCATTTAACCATAACTTTGTCAGGCCCTTTTAAGCCTGTGGTCAGGGAAAGGAAAGCGGTACGGCCTGTGTGCAGGTTAGATTCCCTAAAAACCTTGGTTTCCCAGCTTTTTGAGGAAATGCTGTCCGAATTAAGCCATGAGGTTTTATGCCGGATTTCAGCCGTTTCCCTTATTTTCAAAGATATTGACAGGGTCCCGGTGGCTCAGATGGCTTTAGGCCAATCGGTCAGCCGGAATACCGCTGAGACATGCGTTTCACTTGAACGAGCGTTGACCGGCATAGAACAAAAATACGGGGATTCGGCTTTGATATGGGGGCACAAACACAGCAAAGTTTTCAAACCTGAGATACTGCGCCGTGAAAAGATGCTTGCATTTTGGGACCCTGTACGGTTTTGCAAAACTCAAATGCCAGCCGGCTAGCTGCAGGGGCATGCCGGTTCAGGAGCCGGCTGATTCCGGGTGCCTAAACAAGCGGCATGCCGGTAGTGCAAACGTTACAAGCATTACAAGCAGAACAGGAAGGGAGGGCTAATCTTACCATGTCAAAAATAGTGGACCAGCCGGTCTTGGTGGTTTGCGAAAAAGGAAATCCGAAGCGGTTTTTCTGGATAAAGAAATGGGTAACAGTGAAAGCCGTGATAGACAAATGGAACGAAGTAGGCAGATGGTGGGAAGACGACAAAGAAAAAACTTTCTACCGGGTCCTGGCCGGTGAAGGCGGCGTTTACGAACTTTACTCAGACCACAAACATTGGAACCTTTACAGGGTGTTTGATTAGGCCATGTTCGTGCATCTCCATGTCCACAGCCCGTATTCTTTTCTGGACGGGGCTTCAGGCATAACAAAACTCGTGGAGAGGGCTGCTGATCTGGGTATGCCCGCTCTGGCCTTAACCGTCCATAACAGGCTTTCAGATACGGTGAGGTTCATAAAAACCGCTCAAAACGCCGGTATTAAGCCTATAATCGGGTGCGAAGTGACTGCGGAGGGTGGTTTTCATCTCACCCTGCTTTGCAAGAACAACACCGGTTACAGGAATTTGTGCGCCGTCTTGACCCGGGCCCATTTGGAGAACGAGCGCGGATTCCCGGTTACGGACATGCATACGCTGGCATCACACAAGGAAGGACTGTTTGTCCTGTCAGGATGCAGAAAAGGATTAATCCCGTCTTTGATATTGCAGAAAAGGTATAAAGAAGCCAGGCGAACGGCAGAACATTACAAGCACCTTTTTGGGCCGGATTCGTTTTTTATAGAACTCTCAGAATCCCTGCTTCCCGGCTCCATGAGTCTAAACAAAGCCCTTTCGGAATTGGCAGTATCCCTGGATTTGCCCACCGTGGTTACGAATAACGTGCATTACGCCACCAAGGAGGATTTTCACATCCACGATATTTTGACTTGTATGCGTACCCTGACCAAACTTGAAGACGTCCATCCGGAAAGACGGTTGAACTCGGAGAACTATCTGAAATCATGGGATGAAATGAAAGCCGAATATAAAGACTGCCCTGAAGGGCTTCATATGGCCCGGGTTCTGGCGGAACAATGCGAATGCCCTTTAGACCTGGGAGTTCCGAACTTCCCTGCCTTTGCATATCCAAAGGGCTTCGATTCGTCATTCCATTTTTTGCATCACCTGGTGTTCCAAGGGGCGGAGAACAGGTACGGTACGATAAGCCGGGAAATCAAAACCCGGCTTGAGCATGAACTTAGCATAATAGGCCAGTTGGGCTACGAAGATTATTTCCTTGTAGTGTGGGATCTTGTCAACTTTGCTGTAAGGCAAAACATACGTCATGCAGGCAGGGGCTCGGCCGCAGATTCGGCCGTAGCTTACTGCCTCGGCATTACCGACGTGGATCCCATTGCCCACAACCTTTTGTTCGAACGGTTCATGAGTCTTGAGCGGGGCGAAAAGCCTGATATAGACGTTGACTTCGATGCCAGGCGAAGGGACGAAGTGACTGCCTATGTGTACGCAAAATACGGGGACGCCCATGTGGCGCCGGTAGCCACATATAACACCTTCCAGGCACGTTCCGCTGTGAGGGATGTAGGAAAAGCCATGGGTTATGCCCAGGATGAGATTGACCTAATAGCTAGACGGTTGCCCCACATCCCCGGCTATCAGATTGAAAACGCGTTTAGGTCCCTGCCTGAACTGCAAAACCTGGATATCCCTGAAAAACGGCTCAAAACCCTCATTGAAACGTCAAGCAAGCTATCAGGGCTTCCCAGGTTTCTAAGTACTCACTTGGGCGGTGTGGTCATATGTAAAACTCCCGTTACCTGGCTTTCCCCTCTTGAACGTTCGGCCAAGGGAGTCAACATAGTGCAATTTGATAAAGACGACGTTGAAGATTTGGGCCTTGTCAAGTTAGATCTCCTGTCTTTGCGCACTTTGGGAGCGGTTGAAGACTCTCTCATGTTCATTGAAGGCGCAAAACCGGATTACGACCGCATACCCTTGGATGACAAAGCCACTTTTGAGCGGCTGCAACGTGCAGATACAATAGGAATTTTCCAGTTGGAGAGCCCTGCCCAGAGAGGCCTCCAGGCCAGGCTTGGCGCCGAAAACATTGAAGACATAGTGGCGAGCGTTGCGCTGATACGTCCCGGGCCGATCAAAGGAGATATGGTGGAGCCTTTTATCAAGCGACGCCACGGGGAAGAAGATATAACCTACCTGGATCCGAGGCTTGAGCCGATTCTAAAAAATACTTACGGGGTGGTGTTGTTTCAGGAGCAAGTGATTGAAATCGCCTCGGTAATTGCAGGTTTTACCCCCGGGGAAGCTGATAAGCTGCGCAGGGTGATGACTCACGGCAGGTCTTTTGAAGAAATGGAGAAGATAGGTGAGGTTTTCATTGAAAAGGCAGTGAAGAGGGGCGTAACTGAGCAGGTGGCCGGGGAAATATTCAAGTGCATACGGGGCTACGCAAGCTACGGCTTCTGTGAGGCCCACGCCCGGGCGTTTGCCACCACTGCGTACAAGACCGCATACCTGATTGAGCATTATCCGGCGGAGTTCTGCGGGGCTATACTCAACAACCAGCCTATGGGATTTTACCCTGTGTCCACTATATGCGTTGAAGCGAAGAGTCATGGGGTAGAGGTGCTTGGCCCTTCAATTAACCATTCGGATAAAGATGTGACGGTAAAAGGCTTAAGCATACGTATTCCGTTTAAGATGATAAGCGGCATGAAGCAAAATACCGTCACGTCTATAATCCGGGAAAGGGAGAAAGGGGAGTTCAAGTCCTTCTATGACTTCATCAGGCGGGTTAAGCCGGATTCCGATGTGTTGCGCAACCTTGTTTTATGCGGATGTTTTGACGAGTTCGGGGTTTCCCGAAAATCACTGTTGTGGCAAGCCAAGGATGCCTGTGCGGTAGCAGACGGTTCCCAGGCAGAGACGCTTGTGGCGCTCCCCGGCGTTTGCCATGGTTATGGAGTCCCAGTAGGCCCTGGCCATATCGAGTTTTCCCTAGGGGAAAAAGTAGCTTTTGAATATCAGATCCTTGGGACCGGGATTTCCGCTCACCCCGTGGAATTATGGCGCAGCAAGCTCCAACGGCAAGGGTTTATATCAAGCCGAGACCTTCCGCGCATAAAACCCGGGGATTTTGTGAAAGTGGGAGGCGTCCCTGTAAGGCCTCATAGGCCTCCCGCAAGGAGCGGGAGGACGGTGGTCTTTCTTTCATTGGAAGACGAATATGGTCTGATCGACGTGACGTGTTTCGAAAACGTGTATGCCAAGTACGGCAAATTCCTGTTTCCCGGAAAACTCATGCCCCTGGGGGTATGGGGACAGGTGCAAAAGCGGGGGACCGGGTTTTCAGTTACGGCCAAGACGGTGTTTCCTTTGTCGTATGTTTTGTAATGGCAGCAATTCCTTCTGTAATGCCCGAGATGTTTGTCACAGGTCCATGATTTAACAGTCATTGGGCACTCCTTTGACAGTCATCTATCCTTTGGCAGTTATCTGCCCAGCCATCAGGCATACATAGGTGTCCTGTGAGCAGGCCTGTGAACACGGGCTATATCTCGGGCTATGGCACCGACTATGTCAGAGACTATGCCATGGACTATGGGACGGGCTACGGCACGGGGTGAACCGGCACCTGACAGGCACTTCAGCCTTCTGTACCTTGTACATACGTAGATATACGTGTATCTCCATATCGATACGTCTTCTTCAAGACCAGCGAACCGTATGCTTCGTTGAACCGCTCTTTCCTCGATTGCTGCAGTACCACGATGCCGCTGGGGCTTAGGATTGCCCCCGAAGCCAGCTTTTCCATGGATGCCCGGTCCAATCCTGTAAAATACGGAGGCGCCACCATGATAATGTCGAACAGGTCCCCTGACTTCTCAAATATGGCTATCATCTGCAAAGCATCAGCCTTCACTATCTCTACAAGGTGTTCCACGCCGAGTTTGGCTGCATTTTTCCGCAGTACCTGCACGGCTTTGGGGTTCTTGTCTATCAGCACCGCGGATTTTGCACCCCTGGACAGCAGCTCAAAAGAAAAACTACCGGTACCTGCAAAAAGGTCGAGGACCGCCGCATCTTCAACATAGGGGTTAAGGATGTTGGCTACTGCTTCCCTTACCCTGGTAAGTGGAGGGCGGGTATCTTCTCCCGGGAGGGAAGATATGGTCCTACCTGCGAGATACCCTCCTGTGATTCTCAGCACTGGGATGCCTCCTTGCTTTGCCTGGTCTTGGCCGGAACGTTCGAACGGCTCTCACTCAGTTTGCCGAAGTCGTAGATGCTTGCTCAAAATCGGCGACCTGCGGGCATTTTATCATATAGCCCATTACTGGTATAATTTCTGTGAGACGGTCGTTGCGTTTCTAAACTAGCATTGCCGCGAGAACCTCGCTGCGAAACATATTATACTTGCAATTTTGGAGGCAGTCATGAAGAAGAATGAACCACTTGTTGTAGGTAAAGTACCCCCTGAGTTGCTGGAGCAAATAGTATTCAGCCGTCTGGGCTACCCTAGAAAAGAAGTAGTGCTTCGGCCGGCAATCGGCGAAGACACGGCGGCATTGGACTTGGCCGATGAATTGCTTCTGGCCAGCAGTGACCCGATAACAGGTGCGGAAGACAAAGCAGGCTGGTTGGCAGTGAAAGTCGCAATCAACGACATAGCCGCTACCGGAGGAGAGCCCATATGCATCTTGGTTACGCTGTTATTGCCTGAGACTGCTCTGTTGTCTGACCTGGAGCAGATAATAGATGACATAAACGAAGCCTGCCTTGAGGAAGGAGTACAGGTTGCAGGCGGACATACTGAAGTTACCCAAGGCCTAAAGCAACCGCTTATAAGCATAACGGCGCTGGGCAAGACGCGGAACAGAAGGGTGTTGAGTTCATCCAATGCCAAGGTCGGGGATGACATAGTGGTTACCAAATGGGCGGGCATGGAAGGCACTTCGATACTCGTCAGGGATTTTACCCAGGCTTTTGCAGGTGTACTGGATGAGGGTTCAATTGAACAAGCCAAGAAGCTGTTCTCCATGATCAGTGTGACCCTGGATGGCAGGATAGCTGCCGAAGTCGGCGCAAATGCCTGCCACGACGCCACGGAAGGAGGCGTCTTGGGGGCGATCTATGAAATGTGCCAGGCGTCAGGATTGGGAGCAGTGGTATATGCCGATAAAATCCCGGTACTTCCGGTTACATTAAGAGTAGCAGAGTTCTGCAAGATAGATCCTCTGCGGCTGATTTCATCAGGATGCCTTGTGGTCACCGCTCCCGATGGGGAGGCGCTGTGTAAGGCGTATCGCGAAGCGGGCGTCAACGCTAAGGTAGTAGGGAAAATAGTCCGTGAAGCCAGGGAGGTTGTGCGATCAGGAAACACCTTTGCCTTGAGTTCTCCCGGTCCGGATCACCTGTGGCAAGCCAGAAGGTATCTGGAAAGCATTACCCGGAGGCAGTGAATGAAACGCTAGGCCTTTGGGCAGGATGTTATAATGTTTACAAAGGACTCGGGGTGAGTCGCTGATGTGGTTTGTGTGGGCTCTGATAGCCTTCGCAGTCCTGGGCTGGGTCGGGTATACATGGGTGAAGACCCTCATCACGAAGTATGAACACACCACTGAATCAGTTGCGATACTCAGCGTGCTTTTTGTCATTGCCAACTACTGCGGCTTGCGGCTCACCTATGTGATTATCCCTGTGCTCAGCATATGGCCGAGACTATTACTGATGCTGCCCCTGGGCTTGCTCATATTCGTCGCCTTGTCTTACATTGCAGTAAACCTGTGGTGCGCATTTCTTACCAGAGATTTCGACGAGATGATCACGGCCCTGGAAGAGGAAAAAGACGACCTTCAACGACAACTTGACATAATGCGATGGAAGCACATCACTCAGGGTATTCCCATGGACTATCCGCAAGATAAGTCGCCTTCGTCAGGGCATCCTCCTGATGAAATGGAGCGATTGCAACAGTTAGTTGACGGCTGGCAGCAAGCGGGCAGTACTGCCAGGGTTCGTTCAATAAAGGTCGCAGAATGGAAGTCCCAGGCTGAGAACTGGCCTGACGATAGGCTTAAGGATGAAATAGATCTCCTTAGTGAACTGGTTGGGGAAGAAGCGGATGGAACAAGAAAAGAGCAGATGAAGGCCAGGTTAGCCGTGTTCCAAATGGAACTTTTGAGCCGTGAGAGCTCCCGCGAGCAGAAGGCGGAGCCACGGGATAGGATGCCAGGTGAGATGGGCAGGCAATTGGGTCCTGAGGCAGTGAGACGGCGTTTGCAGGATATCCATGGCGAGATTCAGTTGCTTGAGGCCCATAGGCGTGACTTCTTGAGGGGTAAGGTAAGACTTGGATGGAGGGTTCGGCAATGAGCCACATAAGCTCGTATCACGCTGACATAAGGCTTCAGACTGCCCTGGAACAGGGTAAGTCCGTAGAGCAGGATCCTGGCTGGGAAATACTGAATGGAGCTGTCTGGGCATGTGCGGAGGAGATGAATCTCGACGTCGGGCACAGTATCCGCGATTACTACGGAAGGCTGGTGTACTGCGATTGGTCGTTGTCAGGGCCTGCTTTCGACAGGGGTATTGGGATAAACGTCGACCGGGAAACAGGTGACGTGGTGTTTATCTGCGACAGTTACGGCGGCTATGAGCGGATCGCGGGCGAGATCAAGGAGAGAGTGATTCAAAACTATATTGCCCTTTGTGTCACCCGAGCCCTATCAGCTCTGAATTACGATGTGGAGGTACAGGAAGTCAAGCATCCGGTTGACGGCAAGAAGGTGCTTGTGAAGGGTGTGTTGTGATGGCCAGGACGATAAAGGCCGAGATCGGTCCCAAGAGGCAGGTCAACATAGAGTTTTCAGGGTTTCCGGGTGAATCATGCTTTGATGAGGCGGAACGCTTGAGAAGTGTGCTCAAGGGGCTGGGGCTTTGGGCAATACCTGTGACGGTAACGCCCAAAAGCTCTTCACAGCTTAGCCGGGAGTTGGGGGAAGACGTGGCAGAGAAGAAGAAGGTGCTGCATTCGTGAGCACAACCAAGGTCAGACTCCTGTCATACTTGGAGATAGAGATAACCAAGGGAAAGATAAACTTTTTGGAAAGGGCGGGGCATGGCCAGACAAAGAGGATTTTGGACCTGCTCAAGGAGTATGGCCTAAGCCTGAAAGCTAACGTGGACGCCCCCTGTGGTTGAGGAGGAACAGAGTGGAAAAGGATTATCTTGATGATTCGTGGATTAGGCAAGGAGTGCTTAAGCGCAAAGCCAATTATTCGCCCATCATCTGCTTTGAGACGGTGGATCCAAAGAGGATCTACCAGCTTGAGCGGTTTGTGCTTTCTGATCCCGAGTTTAACCACATTGAACACGTGTTTCTCTATGACCCCTGGGATGGCCTTGGTACGTTGAAACCAGGGCCTGACGGGCCTCGATTTGAGCCCTACAGGAAGCGTGTTCCCAGTTCAAGCCCGATTTCTTCGCGGGTGCGCCCGGAAGGCAGCGCTGAACTCCACGTCCTCAAAGCAGTGCTCAAAGAAGTTGACTCTTATCTCAAGTCATTCAGGACCGCATTCATCATGCGAAACATTTCAGAAGTCAAAGAATACGATACAGGTTTCCAGGCTGCCTTACGATCCTGGGCGATCAACCCTCAGATAACGGCCAAAGGATCATGCGTGATGATCCTCACCCAAGACGCAACCCTTCTCATGGACGAGTTTACCAAAGAATTTGCAATAGTGGTTTCGGTGGACCCATCGAGCAGGGAAGAACGGGCAAGGCTCATAGAAGCTACCGCCGCTGCCCTTGACGTTCCAATGGATCACACTAAGTTGGAGACGGCCACAGTGACCTTGTCCGGGCTAAACCTTCACCAGGTTGAAAGCATCCTGCTTGAATCGTACCAGAGGTCCAGGAATTTCGATCCTGACATCATGAAAGAACTCAAATCCGAAATGGTAAAGAGATCCAAGATACTGGAAGTGGAGGACCCCAAGTACAACTTCCAGGACATAGGCGGGTACCATGCGATAAAGACGTTCATATCGAAGTATATAATCAACGTGCTCCAAAGGCCTGAAAGAGCCAGGCACTTTGACCTGGGCTTGCCTAAAGGGCTCTTGTTTTTCGGGCCCCCGGGAACGGGCAAGAGTCTGTTCGCCCACGCCTTGGCAAGCGAAATCCAGCTTCCTTTCATTAACCTGGTAACAGAGAACATCTACTCTAAGTGGTTGGGAGAATCGGGGCAGAACATGAAGAACGCAATCACCTTGGCCGAAAAAATGGCGCCGGCCATAGTGTTTGTTGACGAGATCGACAGGTTCGGCAAGCGCACGGGGGTAGCCGCGGGTTCGGCGGAAGAAGAAACCCAGCGCGTGTTCTCTCAGTTCCTCGAATGGCTTGGCAAGCCTGACAGGAACGCCATCATAGTGGGTACAACCAACGTGCCGGAGCACCTGGATGATGCCTTCCTGCGTGCAGGCAGATTCGATTACAAGATACCCTTTCTCTACCCGGGACCCCATGCCAGACTGGAAATCCTCATGGTGCATCTTGGGCTTTCAAAGGGTACCAACAGGAAGAGGGTTCCTCTGGAGATGGACGATGACCAAGTCAGGGAGATGCTGTGGAGGGACATCGTGCCCCTGACGCAGCATTTCTCGTGTGCCGAACTTGAGGAACTGGTGACCAGAGCCAAGAGGATAGCCTTTGACAGGGACAAGGAAGCTTTGGGCAGCCAGGAGCTGTTGGAGGCAACCAGGACTTTCAGGATTGACAGCGCGTACAGGAAAAGAGTAGTGGAAGCATGCATGATGCAGGCCAGGAAGTTCACAGATGATCAAACTTTCCTTGACGCTATTGAAGAAGAGAACAAAATAGATGACAATGTTGAAAAGAACTTGTAAGTTCCCGATTGCAAACGGCGGTCCATATTAGCCCATGAAAGAAGGAATGCTCCATGGAAGCAAGAGTTAGAGAGATTCTGGACCAAATCCGTCCCGCTCTCCAGGCAGACGGGGGAGACGCGGAACTGGTTGAGGTCTCAGACGACGGTGTGGTCAAGGTTCGGCTGACAGGTGCGTGTGGCACATGCCCGTTTGCGGTGATGACCTTGAAGGGCGGGATTGAACGCATACTCAAGCGGGAAATTCCTGAAGTCAAGGAAGTTCAGTCTGTGCCGTGATCCTGTCCGCGTGGTATTTCAGGAGATCCCAACGCCTGGTGTTGTCAAAACCTATGTAGGCACGCCGGCCTTCACATCTCGCCGGCAGGCCTCCGTTGAATACCCACTTGGCCAGTACGCAATCGCCGATTATCAAATCGGCGATTTTTTCCGGATGGCTGCCCCGTCTCTCCCGGGAGCCCAAGAGCTGATGGGCCAATACTCCTCCAATGCTTACCTTCAATCCCTGTTTGACGGCCAACGCCTGAGCCAGCGGTGGGATGGCCAAAGCTTGATACGGTACTGAGTCCATGAACCTCCTGGATATGCAAGAGGGCCCGTGGGACATTACAGCAGCGCCCAAGTCATGTCGGCCCATGGAGCTATTCAGGTCCAATCTTGCCTCGATCACCCTGCCTGCCATCCCACCGTAGGGCAATCCCCGCGGATAGCAGTCTGTCAATGACAGGTCGAAGCCCCGTGCGATCGTGGCCAGAAGGGACGAAAGATGTGCCGCCAGCTTGCCCGACAGATCGCCGTCGCAAAACAGGATCCCGTCGGCACCGTGCCTGTGTGCTATAATCGCGCCGATGGCCCTGGGTACGTCCATGCCCAGAGGTTCCGGTTCCCAAAAAGCAGTTACCCGTGTATCGGGATAGCTTTGTGCTATTCCCGCGGTCCGGTCAGAACTGCCGTTGCATACAACCAGAACCCTGCTGGAACCTGCCGCCAAGCACTCTCCAATCACATGGGCTATGGTGCGCTCTTCGTTTTGCGCTGGTATAACAGACCACAAGTTCATTTTACCTGCCCTCCGTGTTGCCCTCGTTAACGCCAATGATCTTAAAGACAACCGCAAACCGCGCAAAGGCCTATGACAACCACTGCACACCGACCATGCACACAAACATAGTATGAGGGAATCTTCGGAAATTGCGCGTTCACATTGTCAATCTCGGTGGCATATAGATGTTTTAGCAATGAGGCATTCTTGTTACCTAAGAGAGGAGGGTAACGGTTGAGTCTGGATACCCTCGAAGTCAAGACCGAGGAGATAAGACTGGAGGAAACCATAGGCGTAGGGACCTCGCAGATCGTGATTTCCGAGCCTGTGACGGTTCCGGAGCCGAAGCCACCTGTGGCATCAGTCATCGATTTTGCAGGCAGGCCCGAGATCACCGAGGTGACAGTGCTGCCGGGGAAGGTGATTGTAGACGGCATCCTGGAGCTGGCCATCATTTACGAAGCAGCCGTTCCATATCAGACCGTCCATGTGTTCCATGTGGAAATCCCGTTCAGCACCTTTGTGGAGATTCCCGGTGTGCAGCCTGGCATGGTGGCGATTCCCACTGTAGTCATCGAGCACGCATCCTTTGAGGTCAGGCCCGACGGCATGGTCATAGTGGTCAGAGCCGTGGTGATGCTCACCGTGAGGGTTTCGAGGACGGCCATTCTTGATGTGGTAACAGACGTAAGCGGCATTCCGGGTTTGCAGGTCACCAAGGAGATGATCAAGGCAGAGACGGTGCTCGGGGAGTCTTCGGCCCAGGCAGTGGTAAGGGAGCATTTGTTCATTCCGGAAATCAAGCCTGACGTAGTATCCATAATCGACCAGGTAGCGACCATACAGGTGAACTCAACGACGATTCTCCCCAACAAGGTGATAGTCAACGGGACCATAAGCCTAAGGACCATCTACGAAGCCAGAAGCCCATATCAGACGGTTCATGTGGTACACCATACCATACCATTTGAACGGTTTGTAGAGGTGCCAGGTGTACAGCCGGGGATGACGGTGGTGGCCGACGCGCAGATAGAGTTCATTTCAATCGATGTTGCTCAAAACGGCAGGGCCATCACTGCCAGGATAATCATCGAAGTAACCGTCAAAGTCATCAGGGTCCAGAAGATCCAGGTGGTTACGAACATCACCGGAGTTCCGGGCCTGGAGCTGGAAAAAGAACTGGTGAGGGTGCAAGAAGTACTGGGTGACAGCAAGTCTCAGGGAATAGTCAGGGAGATCGTAGATATACCTGAAGAGAAGCCTCTGGCAAGGGAGATCCTCGACTTCTCCTCAACTCCCGAAGTGAAGCGGGTCATTGTAGCACCTGGCAAGGTCATAGTTGACGGGACTATCGCCCAGAGAATCATATATGAACCTTTGATGGATCCTACACAGACGGTACACACGCTGCACTTTACAGTGCCGTTCTCCGAGTTTGTAGTGCTTCCCGAAGCTAAGCCCGGGATGACTGCCAGAGTATCCGTTGACGTAGAACACGCCAGTTTCGAAGTTCCACCGGCCGGGGAGCCCATAATGGTCACCAAGATCATTGTGCTCCACGCAAGAGTTTTCCGGACCAGGCATGTGCATGTCGTTGTCAAGGTCAAGAAGGGCAAGGCAAAGTGCTCGGGAACCGTCACTGGCCATCTGGTCAACGTAAGGCAGGGTCCGGGACTGACGTTTGCGGTCATTGCCCAGGTAAATGCCGGCACTCAGGTGAGCGTCATCGAGATCCAGCGTGACTGGCTGAAAGTGCAGATACCTTCAGGCCAGACAGGTTGGATGTCGTCGCAGTATGTAAGACATGATTGTATGCCTCGCGGTTAAGTAACGAAGTGGGGAGGCCGGGGCACGCAACGGCATACCTGGCCTCCGTGCATCATCCTCCGCCCGATCTCGCGCGGCTCGAACCCAAGGGAAACAAACCTTCCCTCTCAAACGAACCTATGAATGGACGTCCGGTTCTTGCCGATCGCTGGCAGATTATACATTTTCCAGCTGTCAGGCCAAAGTTGTACTATATGGGTAGAGTTGGTTTAAAGCCCGTAAAACTGGAAGGAGGAATCAGATGAAGTTAAGGAACAAAGTCGCTGCATTGGTAGTGGCCACCCTGATCTTGGGCCTGGTCCTTCCTACAGGGCAACTAGTAGCATCACCGTACAAGCGTTATGTGCTCCCGGCTCCCAGCGGAGGCAAGGTATTCCTGTTCGCCGGGCCCTCCCGCGGCAGCCTTGGGCTGCTTCTGTCCGACATATACAAAGACAAGGTCGAACTCCAGAAGATCATCAAGCTATTGATCGCGGATCTCTGGAACCTTGAGCCGGGTATGCCTCCCGGAGAGGCTCCCGCACCTTGTCCTGGCGCTGATCCCGGGCCGGATCCCGAGCTACCTCAGCAGCCTCAACCAGAACCCCAACCCGAACCGGTGCCGGAGCCGGATCCGGAACCGCAGCCTGAACCCGAACCTGAGCCGGAGCCTGAGCCAACCCCGGAACCGGAGCCTGAAGGCGGGCTGACGCCAGAAGAAGAGCTAATGGTCGACTTGGTAAATAGGGAAAGGGTGCAACGCGGCCTGAAGCCCTTGGAGGTCGACATGAGGCTGGTTGAACTGGCCAGGCTTAAGAGTCATGATATGATCGACCTAGGCTACTTCAGCCATACTTCGCCTACATACGGTTCGCCCTTCGACATGATGAAGCAGGCGGGGGTGGAGTACCGCACGGCAGGGGAGAATCTGGCAGGCGCATCGACCGTTGAACGCGCCCACAGCGCACTTATGCAAAGCGACGGGCACAGGCGGAACATCCTCAACCCGGCTTTTACCCACATAGGAGTAGGCATCGTGGAAGGCGGCCCGTACGGGATGATGTTCACTCAGATGTTCATTGGCTTGCCCGGTTTCTGAGTCAAGTACAGGCCAATTCTGCCAGCGGTGGGGTCCATGGGCCCACCCCTATTTTCTTGGCCCAACCTCTGTCAGAGGCCGTCTGCTACTCTTGCCTTGCTAGAACCCGCCACAGAAACAGAAGAGAAACAGAATGAGAAGAAGCAGACAGAGACACATGTCGAAGTCGCAGCCTTTGGTTCCTGCCATCCTACTTCACCTCCATAAGTAGTTGCGTTAACATGTTATGTTCAGGAGGCGCCTCATGACACAAATTCTTCCCTGATAGGTGCAGGTAACGGCCTTCATCTGAGAGTTTCAGGCCTGGTAGCAGCCCTATTTCGCCGTCGGGACCCACTGAGCCTAATCGTTGGCCCTGACGTAATCTCTGAATACCCACCCGGCTTTCCCATCGCAGAGCTGCAGGCCAACCCAATTACCCCTCCGCTCAGTCAGGATAACAGGGGTCCCTCTGCTCAAGACGGCCAGGAGAGTGCCTGAAGGGGTGGGCGACTCCCTGAAGTTCACGTCATCTTCTATGATTGTTCCGAAAGCAAGGAACCGGTCAGGTACTTTTCCTGAGCATAGAAGCCTTAGAGTTTCGATTTCGAACTTCTTCTGAGCCAAAATCCGGCTTATGAGATCATGCTCGACGGAGCTCCTCGCTTTTTTCGATATGTCCTTGTATTTCTCAACCGCATGCTTCTCTTGTTCCATGAGTGCAGCCAGGATTTCCTCCATGTATATCCTCCTCCCCTGTAATAGATCTATGCGTGCTCTCAGTAGGACATACCTTGACCAGCCGACCCGGAGCTTCAGCACCCCAAGAAGTGCTAGGAGTGCCGAAATATCTCATATTAGTCTGTCACAGGCAGGAATTCCGGTGCCAAGGGCTAATATACCAAAAGCAACATAAATTGCCTGACATGGGCATAAAGGGGGATTGTGTAAAGACAAGGGTAGTGATCTCAAACCGGTCCACAATTCTGTATGGGGGAGGGAAAAGGATGAGAAACAAGAGGACAATGATTCTCCTGGCTGTGCTTTTGGTGGCCGCTTTTGTTTTTGCCGGCTGCGGGGATAAGGAAGCGGGCGGCGAAGAAGAGGTCACCGAAGATGTTATCCGGATTGGTGTGTATGAGCCTATGACCGGTGATTCCGCCGCCGGTGGCCAGATGACCTGGGAAGGCATACAGCTGGCTAATGAGCTGTACCCGGAAGTGTTGGGCAAGCAGGTCCGCTTGTTCCTGGAAGATAACAAGACCGATAAGGTTGAGGCGGCCAACGCCGTCAACCGCCTGATTGAACACCACAAGGTGGTTGCCATTATCGGCAGTTACGGCAGCAGCATGTCCATGGCAGGGGGGCCGGTTGCCCAGGAAAAAGGCATCCCCGTGGTAGGCTGCTCGCCAACTAACCCCTTGGTTACCTTGGGGAACGACTACTATTTCCGGGTATGCTTCATTGACCCCTTCCAGGGCAGGGTTATGGCTCAGTATGCCTTTGAAAGCCTCGGGGCTGAGACTGCCGTGATCATCCGAAACGTGGCTGATGATTACGCCGTAGGCTTGGGCAACTACTTCCAGGAAGCTTTTGTCGAATTCACGGGAAGTGAAGACAGCATACTCTCAGTTCTTGATTACCAAAAAGGCGACCAGGATTTCACCGCCCAGTTGACCACCGTAAAAAACCTCAACCCCGATGTAGTCTTCGCTCCGGGCTCCTACGGAGACAGCGCGCTTATGATCCGCCAAGCTCGGGAACTAGGAATACAGCAGCCTTTCCTCGGCGGTGATACGTGGGAGGCTCCTGAGTTCATCGAAGTAGGCGGAGAAGCTGTGGAAGGCGCCGTACTTAGCACCCACTACAGCCCTGAAGCAACGCCGACTGCTATCTCAGAGGAGTTCGTCCAGGTGTACAAGGAGAAGTTCGGCAAAGAGGCCAACGCTTTTGCAGCCCTCGGTTTTGACGCTTACATGGTCATCCTGGATGCCATCGAACGGGCGGGCAGCGCTGAACCTCAAGCCATCCGCGATGCCTTGGCAGCAACGGAGAACTTCCAAGGAGTAACAGGGATAATTACCCTGGATGAGAACGGTGATGCCACTAAGAGCGCTGTTATCCTCAAGGTGGACAACGGGGAGTTCAGGTACCTGACCACGGTAAATCCCTAGTAACCAATGAAGAGCTCTCCCTCTGCTCTTCTTGGAGCGGAGGGAGAGCCCCCAAAAGCAAGGGAGCGGAACAATGGACTTAGCTTTGTTCTTTCAGCACCTGGCCAACGGCATTTCTTTAGGAAGTCTGTATGCCTTGATTGCCATTGGCTATACCATGGTTTACGGGATTTTGCGCCTCATCAACTTCGCCCACGGCGATCTGTTGATGATGTCCGCTTACATAGTGTTTTACGGGATGCTTGTTTTCGCGTTGCCTTGGTGGCTGTCGGTGGTTTTGGCAGTGCTCCTCACCGCCGCTTTGGGAATGGGGATTGAGAGGGCAGCTTACCGACCGCTACGGGATTCACCCCGTATTTCAGTCTTGATTTCAGCCATTGGAGTATCGTTCTTCCTCCAGAACTTAGGGATTGTGGTATTCGGAGGGCGGGCCAAGGCTGTGTATCGTCCCGCATGGCTGGCGGCGACCATTGATATCGGCGGTGTCTCCATAACAACCTTAGCCCTCTTGATACCGGGGGTGACGCTGATCCTCTTGCTCATGCTTTCGCATTTGGTATACAGGACCAAGACGGGGATGGCCATGCGAGCCGTGTCCCGGGACTATGATACTGCGAGGCTAATGGGTATCGATGTGGACAGGATCATAAGTTTCACCTTTGTTACAGGGTCCGCCCTGGCTGCCGTTGGGGGAATTATGTGGGCTCTGCGTTATCCTCAGATCCATCCTATGATCGGGGTCATGCCCGGGCTGAAATGCTTCGTCGCCGCTGTGTTCGGTGGAATCGGCAATATCCCCGGTGCGGTGCTTGGGGGCTTTCTGTTGGGAATCGGTGAAATAATGTTGGTAGCGTTCATCCCCAATTTGGCCGGTTATCGCGATGCGTTTGCCTTTGTGATCTTGATTCTAACCTTGCTTTTCCGGCCTACCGGACTCCTGGGGGAAAAGATGGCAGAGAAGGTGTAATGGGATGAGAAGACAAGGCTTGAAACCTCCAGGTGCTTTCGTCCGCCTGTCGGAAGCCTACCGACAACAGCCTTCTCGGTGGGGCCCCTTACTGACAACCGTGATAATCCTGTGCTTGGTGTCATTCATACACTGGGCAGGCGGGCACCTCAATCCATATCAAGTGCGTATCCTTAACCTCATCGGGATCAACATCGGCCTTGGGTTAAGCCTGAATCTGATAAACGGCTTTACCGGGCAATTCTGCTTGGGACATGCGGGATTCATGGCAGTAGGCGCTTATACCGCTACCCTGTTGATGATGCCTCCGGCGGTTAAACAGATGAACTTCTTTATGGTGCCATTGGTTGCCCCCCTGAGACAGGTAGAACTGCCTTTCCTGGCGGCCCTGTTGCTTGGGGGCTTGCTCAGTGCGCTGATGGGGGTGTTCATCGGGGCACCAGTACTTCGCCTCAGAGGGGATTACCTGGCCATCGCCACCTTGGGTTTTTCGGAGATCATACGGATTGTGATCACTAATATCCGGTCCGTGACCAATGGAGCCCTGGGTTTGAAAGGGATACCTGCCTATACCGATTTATGGTGGAGTTGGGGGTTTGCCCTGCTTACTTTGGTTGTTGTGTCACGCCTGATCCATTCCAGCTATGGGCTGGCGTTTAAAGCCATAAGGGAAGACGAGATCGCTGCCGAGGCAATGGGTGTGGGGCTCTTCCGCCACAAGATGCTGGCCTTCACCCTGGGTGCCTTTATCGCCGGTGTGGGGGGCGGATTCTTGGCCAGCCTCTTGACCACCATTGACCCGAACATGTTCCGTTTCACCCTCACCTTTGAAATCTTGCTGATAGTCGTGTTGGGCGGAATGGGCAGCATAACGGGGACGGTTATCGCCGCGACCATTGTCACCGTCCTCAAGGAAGTGCTACGGGGGGTGGAAGCTCCCATGGATCTTGGTTTCGTGTCCCTGCCGGGGATTCCCGGAATGCGGATGGTGATATTCTCCCTTTTGCTCATCGTGGTGGTCCTGTTTTACCGCGAAGGCATTATGGGGCGGCGAGAGCTATCCTGGGGCCGCGTGTTGGGAACAAGGGACAAAACCCCTGATAGAGGTGCTGACACATGAGCCTTTTGCACTTGCAAGGTGTAGGGAAGAAGTTCAACGGATTGACGGCGGTCTCTGACTTCAACTTGTCCATGGAATCCGGGGAGCTGGTTGGCTTGATTGGCCCCAATGGAGCAGGGAAGACCACGGTGTTCAACCTGATCACCGGTGTGCACAAGCCAACCGAGGGACGGATCGTGTTCAAAGGTGAGGATATCACCGGTTTGCGCCCGGACCTCATCACACGCCGGGGCATTGCACGTACCTTCCAGAATATCCGCTTGTTCAGCAAGTTGACCGCCTTGGAAAACGTTCTGGTCGCCAATCACCTCCGCCTCCGTTCAAGTCCTGTGGAGGCGGTAATCAGGTTGGGAAGGTACAGGTCAGAAGAAAGGGAAATGATTGGCTACTCCCGATCTCTTCTGGAAGCAGTGGGGTTGGCTCATGTAGCAGGAGAGCAGGCGGGTTCCCTTCCTTACGGGCAGCAACGGCGGCTTGAGATCGCCAGGGCTCTGGCCACGAGACCGAGCCTCCTGCTCTTGGACGAACCGGCCGCCGGGATGAATCCCGTCGAGGCGCAAGAATTGATGGATTTTATCAGGCAAATAAGGCAGGAGTTTGACCTGACTATCCTCCTCATTGAGCACCACATGCGTGTAGTGATGGGGATTTGTGAACGGATCCTGGTGTTGGATTATGGCGTAACCATTGCCCAAGGCAGTCCTGCTGACATCCAAAAGGACCAGAACGTGATCAGCGCCTATCTGGGGGTGGAGACCGATGCTTAGCATTGCGGACCTGCATGTCCACTATGGCGGCATCCATGCCCTGAAGGGGGTGTCCCTGGAGGTGCCGGCGAACAAAATCATCACCCTCATTGGGACAAACGGTGCCGGCAAGAGCACCACCCTCAGGGCCGTCTGCGGCTTGGTAAGGCCTAGCGCAGGCGCTATCAACTTCCAGGGTCAGGATATTACTCGAGCTTCTACCACCGGCATTGTACAAATGGGGATTACCATGGTACCTGAGGGGCGACGGGTTTTCCCGGATCTAACGGTTTTGGAAAACCTTTATATGGGTGCGCACACGCGGAATGATCCTGGCGTGAAGAGAGACATGGATTGGGTGTTCAGCTTGTTTCCCCGCCTTAAGGAAAGAAAGGCACAGCTGGCGGGAACCCTCTCCGGGGGCGAGCAGCAGATGCTGGCCGTGGGCAGGGCCCTTATGGCCAATCCCACCCTGTTGATGATGGATGAACCTTCCTTGGGGCTGGCGCCCATGCTGGTGCAGGAGATCTTCAATATCATTAAGCAAATCCACAGTGAAGGCAAGACGGTGTTGCTGATTGAACAGAACGCCCGGGCTGCCCTTCAGCTGGCTGACTATGGCTATGTGCTCGAGACAGGTAGGATAGTGTTGTCCGGTACTGGGAAAGAGCTCCTGGCCAGGGATGAGGTTAGGAAAGCGTATCTGGGGGAGGAATGAGGCCGGGGAAACTTGCGCTGCATCATTGAACCTGGCCGGAATGCTGCGGATTGCAGGTAGCGTGGTCAGGGTGGCAGTGGTAGGCCTGGTCCTTTGGTGGTGGGTCGGTCCGCTGCTTGCAAGCTAGAGGTATCCAACACAAGCCGGCTCTGCAACTCATGCCATAGCCGGGCCTATAGCCAGCCCTTATTCGGCCCTTGGACCGGCGCTTGGTACAGCGAGGTTAACAGTCGCCGTTGTTAACTTCCGCGGCTTTGCAGGTTCATGAATCTCAGTATGATGGTTGCAGCTTCAGCCCTTGTAACCGGGTTGTCAAGCCTGAGTGTCCCATCGTCATACCCCTTCAAGAGAGACTCATTTATGCACCATAGTACGGCTATCTGCCTTTCTGGATCCAGAGGTTCCAGTTCATTCTGGAACTGAGACCAGACTTGGTCTGTTATGCCTGTTGTGATTGTGCCGCCTTCGTGGGGGTTATCACCGGCGCCACCGTTGCTGCCGTTTTCGCCCGTGTTATTGGCTGCATTGTCTCTCATAACCGTTTTCCAAAGCAGCGCGCACACCTCGGCCCTTGGGCAGAATTCATCAGGGAGCCACTCAGGATCGTGGGCGGGGAGGATGGATAAACCGGCCAGATAGGCCAAGTATGGATATGCCCAATGATCAGGTTCACACAGGGAAAACTCATCAGGTTGGAACATTGGAACATCTGTGTTGGCCAGTTCAAGCTTGCCCGAGATTACCCGCGCAAGCGTGGTGGCGAATTCCGCCCTGGTTACAGGTTTGTCAGGCAGAAACCTTCCGTCTTCAAACCCTCGCACAATCTCCAAGCGGGCAAGTTCGCTTACGTTGACCCTGGCCCAGTGATTCAGCACATCGGGGAATACCCGTTCCAACACTTGCCCGGAGGCGATAACGTCCGTGTCAAAAGGCTGGGAAAGCTGGCCCAGTGTTGCGAGAACTTCCTGTTTGGCCTGTCCCTCCATGACAAAAGTCTTGCCCCATACGATTTCTGTTGGATGTATCACAACCTCTTCGATAGCCCTCTTGGACAGGGTGATACTCAACACTGCGCCGATCTGGCATGCCGGGCTATCAAGGCGGGTGGCGAATATGAAATTGCCGAGGCTGAATGCTGTGAGACTCTTGCCATCGAACCTGAGCCCCCTCAACACGTGGGGGTGGCTGCCGATAATAATGTCTGCGCCGGCTTCCCTTAGCACATTTTCCATCCGCAACACCCAATCTTCAGGTTCTGTAGTCCTTTCTTCGCCCCAGTGGAGGTACACCACGATGTAATCAACGTCGGGCCGGATTGCTTCAATTCTCGCCACAATATTGTGGTTCCACATGCTGTAGTCTACCGCCAGCCCTGGCCTGTCGCCTTCGGCTGCCCATTCCCATACCGGTATCACCATGGATGTGGCAAAGAGGGCAATCCTGATGCCGTTTTTCTCGAGAATCACAGGCTCTCTTGCTGAGGCTTCGTCAGGACCGGCGCCTATCGGGATAATCCCGCAATTTTTCACATGTTCAATGGTCTCCAGCAGACACTCTGCACCAAAATCCAGAGTGTGGTTGTTGGCGAGGGATACTACGTCAACACCTGCATCTCTAAGTCCTTGGAGGGTTTCGGGGGACGCTCTGAACGTCCACTGTTTATCGGGCATGGGGAAGCCGGTGGTTCCCACGGCGCATTCCAGGTTGCCTATGGTGAAGTCCGCACTTTGAAGTAGATCCTTAACGCCAAGCCACGGGGCTAGGGGGCCTTCCGCGTCAATCAGTTCTTGGATGCGGCTGGCAAGCAGAATATCGCCGACGAAATTAAGAGTGATGGTTTGAGATCTATTAACCTGTGCCCATGCAGGCTGTACAAGGGCCAGCATTGTTACCGCCGCCAAGATCAGAAGCAAAGCTTTTTTCACACATAACACCACCTAAATGGGGGAATATGATGTGGTTAGCTCCGCGGCCCAGGGTTTCAGGCACGCAGTCTAACGTCTGTATTCTGCAAGCTGCATTCTACGCGGCGGCCGGATTACCTGCATTTTCCCTGGTTCAGTTTGCCAGGTCAACCGGGCAGGCATATACTCATCCCGATTTGAAGGTTTGACGGGTCAATTCCGGGGTTAAGCTCAAGCAGCCGTTCAACCGTGGTACCGTATGTTCTTGCTATTGAGAACAGGGTATCTCCCTGGGCCACCACCCAGTACAGGCCTGATGCACACGGTGGGATCGGGCCTCTTGGCAGTGCAGCTTCTTCAGGCAGGCAGATTTGCATGCCAACTTCCAACCTTTCCGGATCCACGCCCGGGTTGAGAGCCGCGATCCTCTCCACGGTTGTGCCTGTAGCGCGTGCGATCTGAAAAAAGGTATCCCCTGGTTGTATCGTCCACACAATTCCCGTGGGACACTGGTTCTGAAACGCTTGCGCTTCATCTATTGGGCCGGCTCCTGTGAGGGTTTCCCGTAGGAGGCTTCTCTGGAACACCGGTTTTCCGGGAAACGGGATGGGGCGGAGGCGCGTCACCCGTTCCCGGGCCTTGGTAAGGGATTCAGCCGTCCGGATTTTCCTGCAAGCACAGGCAGGGGCGATGCCTCCCCTGGATCTTGTTTTTCTAAGCCGCATCTCTATGCACTCCTCCGGATGCAACTTGAGTCACAGGCGAACCGCGCAAGGCAGTACTATGACACAGACTAGTCCGGCGATAGGTGTGGGCCTCAGCCTTGCTCTAAGTGTTGCAGCGCGTCTTGTAACGAATCTGAACTGACAATCTCAGGCAACTCTTCAAGAAGCGCCTGAATATCCGCTGAATATCTCCTGAACATCTCATAAATTGGTTTGACTTAAGTTTTTCTCTTAGGTATACTATGTTTCGGTGCCACTCAAAGTGGCAATGGACATGGGCGAATAGCTCAGCGGGAGAGCACCTGCCTTACAC